>JAJYOQ010000476.1 GCA_021796135.1 Bacteroidota bacterium | reverse complement strand
TTGTAAACTACACATAAGGGTAGTTGAAATGCCCATATTTGTTGCCAAATTATATATGCATTTCAAGCCGGAAATTCATTAGGATTTAGGTATGTGATGAGAGAAGTTGTCTACCTATTTTTTGCATTTATAGCGGTACAATCGTTTTCAACATTTGCACAAACCAGTAGCCCTAAGAGAGAATTAAGAGGTGTATGGATTGCATCACTAGGGATTGATTGGCCTTCTAGTCAAGGTACAAGCGCCCTCGATATTCAAAATCAAAGGAGCCAGCTTATAAGTATTTTTGATTTGCACAAAAGTTACGGATTGAACGCAATATTTTTCCACGTGCGCCCGGTCTGCGATGCTGTGTATAAAAGCAGTTATGAACCGTGGTCAAGTTATTTAACTGGCACTCAAGGTGTAGCTCCTTCCGACACAAGTTATGATCCTCTAAAATTTGCTGTGGAAGAAGCACATAAACGAGGAATGGAACTTCACGCATGGTTAAATCCTTACCGTGCCGAATTATCAGGAGGAAGTCAGGTATCGGCAAATCATGTTATAAACAAACATCCAGACTGGATTATTAAGTGTAATGGAAGCGAGTACCGTTTTCTTAATCCCGGTCTACCCGAAGTTAGAAAATATGTTTTACAAATTGTGATGGACATTGTTGATCGATATGATATAGACGGTATTCACTTTGATGATTATTTTTATCCTTATGCTGAATATGGTTCATTTAATGACGACGCAGCATTTGCAAAATATCCTAACGGGTTTACTAATAAAACAGCCTGGCGAAAAAACAACGTTAATTTGCTCTTGAAAATGATAGACGACAGCATAAAAGCAGTTAAGCCATGGGTAAAGTTTGGTGTTAGTCCTTCCGGTAATCCCTCTGTTAATAACTCCATATTTATAAATCCTGGAGATTGGTTAGCTGGTGCATACACTGACACAACAGGTGTGGCGCAAACTGGTGGACCTTATATTGATTATATAATGCCCCAGCTTTACTGGTCAACATACGGCGGCTATTTGTCGAGTTGGACAAGCGCTTCTTTTCTAAATGGAAGACACTTATATATCGGACAAGCAGCTTATCGATATGGGGAATTCGGTTCCGGTGAAACAGCGTGGGAAATAAAAACCAATAGAAATACTCAAACAATCAATGGCGGTGTTTATTTTAGTTCACAGAGCTTAACTGTATATAACTATGGTTACGTTACAGATACACTTAAATATCGGTATTTTGCTGGTCCTGCCATAACTCCAATGATGCAATGGAAGGTTGGTAGCAATAACAAACCCAATACACCCACTAATCTAAGATTTGAAGTTAATTCATTAACCGGAAAGTATGAGTTGCATTGGGACAAACCTGCACCTGTTACAAATGGTGATACAACTTTTTTCTATGTTGTATACAGATCAGAAAATGCTTCCCCGGATATTGAAAATTCATCTAATCTTTTTGGGATTACCGGAACAACTTTTCTTTCTTCCGACTATGCAAAATATTCGATTACAAAAGGTACATATTACGCCGTAACTGCAATCGGTAGATATTCAAACGAATCCCAAATCAGTAATGTTGTTTCGCTCAATTTACTTTCTTTAGTTCCTAGCAAACCGGTACTTGCTTCCCCAGCTAACAACAGCCATGAATTAGGTCTTACCGCCAATTTAAGCTGGTCGGGTGATTCTAACTCGGAGCGATATGTAGCGCAGGTTTCTAAAGATTCTTCTTTCAATTCTAATACTGTCTTATGGCTCACGGAATATAAAAATACTCAGCTGAGTTTTAGGAATGTTGTTCCTGGAGAAAAATATTACTGGAGAGTAAAAGCTTTTGGACAGGTTGGTGAAAGCGCATACTCTGATGTATATGGTTTTCAATCGGGGATTTCGCTTCCCCCTCAGTTAATTTCTCCCGCTCATGCAACTTATAATGTTACATTAACTCCAACGTTCAAGTGGCATCAATCTGTTAATGCTACTTCGTACAGAATTCAAGTGTCATCAACAATTGATTTTCAGAATGGTACCTATGTTGCAGATACCACATTAGTCGATACTACACTTGCAACAAAGGTGCCATTGACTCCAAATAAAAAGTATTACTGGCGTGTAAGTGCAAAAAATACTTATGGTACTAGCTACTGGTCATCCCAATTTGGATTTCAAACAACGATTACTAATGTTGATAACGAAAATATTCCAACTAAAATCAGTCTGAATCAAAATTATCCGAACCCGTTTAACCCAACAACAGAAATATCATTTTCGATTCCTGAGGGAGGATATACTTCTCTTAAAGTTTATAATATAATTGGTGAAATTGTTGAAGAGTTGGTAAGTAAATACTTAAGTGCCGGAAGTTATAGTGTAGAATTTAATGCTAGGTCCGCCAAAGGCGGATTACCAAGCGGAGTTTATATTTATGCTCTGCAGTCGGGCCCAAAGATTTTGATAAGAAAGATGATTTTGATTAAATAGTTTTCCATATTCTAATTAAGACTAAATTTTTTTGGAGAAAACAAAATTAATTATGTAATAAATAGTCTATTATTTTAGAAACTTAGGAGTTTCCAATTATGAGAAAATTTTTACTTCTCACAATTCTTAGTTTGTTTTTCACTTCACTACTTCACGCTAGTACAACTGGGAAAATTTCCGGAACTGTTATTGATTCTAAAACCAATGAACCACTCATTGGCGTTTCGGTCGTGATAGAGGGAACTAATCAAGGTGCCAGTACAAATGTTGACGGCTATTACGTTATACTGAATGTTTCTCCAGGAACGTATACGCTTAAAGCAACTTACATAGGATACGCATCTGCAACTATTACGAACGTAAGGGTTAATATAGACCAGACGACCAACATTGATATCTCGATGACCGAGAAAGCCTTAGTTGCTGGTGAAGTGGTAGTAGTTGCTCAACAACCTGTCGTTCAGAAGGATGTTGCTGCAAGCCGTGTAAACCTTAGCATGGCTGAAATTGAGAATCTTCCCGTTGCAAATATTCAGAGCGTAGTAACTCTGCAAGCTGGTATATTGTCAACGTCAACCGGTCCACAAATTAGAGGAGGTAGTTCAGATGAGACTGCATACGTTGTTAACGGATTGACTTTGAGAGATGAAAGAGATAACACTCCTTACACCGGAATTAGTTTCACTGCTGTTAAAGAAATTCAAGTTCAGACGGGCGGTTTTAACGCAGAGTTTGGAAATATCCGTTCGGGACTCGTAAATATTGTTACCAGAGAAGGTGATAAGCAAAAGTATTCGATCTCAATTATCGGTCGTTACAAAGGTGCTGCTAGAAAACAATTTGGAGATGCTGTTAACAACGCGGATTCTTACTGGATTAGACCTTACATTGATCCCACAGTTTGTTGGACCGGTACTGATAACGGTGCCTGGGATGACTATACCAAAAGACAATATCAATCTTTCAGAGGATGGAATAAAGTCTCTCAACAATTGTTGGCGGATAGCGATCCTACTAATGACTTAACGCCTCAAGCTGCTCAACAATTATTCCTATGGCAGCACAGAAGACAATTGGATATTGTAAAACCAGATTATGATATGGACATGAGTTTCAGCGGTCCCGTTCCATTTGTAAGTAAAGAATTGGGAGATATGACTTTTATCGCTTCTTATAGATCAA
>JAJYOQ010000475.1 GCA_021796135.1 Bacteroidota bacterium | reverse complement strand
AATAACCGGCAAATAATAGAATTTTTTCTATTTGGGAAAGATTATTTTCCTTAAAGAATGTTGTAAAATGGAGATCGGCTATATGTGCAATTTTCATAATTATTTAATGTTTTTGCACAAATTTAGCGCCGGTATGTTAACATAATATGAAGGCGATATGAAGAAATTGTTAAGAAATTTCTAAGTTGTTTTGGTCAAAAAATAATTAGGTAATTAGGCATAATATTCGTAGTTTTGGGAATCCGGAATTAGTCCGGCTTATTATTATTATTATTTTAGAGGTTCTTTGTGAGTACTAAATTATTTGTAGGTTCATTACCATGGTCAATTGACGACAAATCATTACAAGAAACTTTTGAGGAGCACGGTACAGTTGTTTCTGCAAAAGTTATTAAAGACCGTGAATCCGGTAAATCAAGAGGATTTGGGTTTGTTGAAATGGAGAATTCTACTGATGCCCAGAATGCTATTAAGGCATTAAATCAATCCGATTTAAAAGGAAGAAGTATCGTTGTCAATGAGGCAAAAGCTCGCGACTAATTAGGATATTTTTTATTGATTTCTGGTGAGGCGTCCCTTTCGACGCCTTTTTTGTTTTTACCCTGTTATAAATTTATAAAATAGTTAAACTACCACTCCGCTTAACTTATTTTTTAGCAGATTGATTTTTTCAAAAATAACCGGAACATTTTTAAATCTTTCTTCCGCCTCTTTAATTATAATATCGATTTTTTCAGGTTTGTTATTTTGCAGATATACTGAAACCAGGAAAAATATTGTAGGTACTTCATTAGGGTTTTGAGAATATGATGATTCGAAAACTTCTTCTGCTTCAATATAATTTTTGCCTTCTGATAATACCTGTCCGTAATAATTAAGGAAAGAAACATTCTTTGCAAATTTCGGAGAAATGAATTTTAATAACTTTATTTTACTCCCGTATTTCTGATAATCCCTGCATATTGACAATACAACGTTTAAATTCACTTCGTCAATTAAATCATAATATTTGGATAAGTCTTCATCTTTCAAATCATTATTATTAAGTAAAGCAGAGAAAAGTTTCAGAAGAGCATTTAAGCTTTTAACAGAATCCGAGCGTTGAATTAGTTTGCTATAATAATTGAACATATTCTTATCTCTTGCCTGAACTGCAATATTTAATCCTTGAGAAAGAATTGTTTCGTCATCTGCTATAGGAATTTGTGAAGAATATTTTTTTTCATCAACTAATTTTCTATTAATTTCTAAAGCTTTACGGCAATACTGATCCGCTTTAGTAAATTCTTTTGCAGAAGAATGAATCGATGACGCAGCTAATAGAGCCAACGGCTGTTCATCATCAGCGGCTAGACTTTTATTTATTAGTTCAATTGCCAGGTTATGATTCATTTTCCGGGATTCATATACTGCAATATAACGATACGCGGTAGAAATAAAATCATGGTGTAAGGAAGGATCTTTAATTGATTCCTTAAAATAAAAAACGGCATCTTCGGGATTATCTAAAATACCGTAGGTTTGCCCTATTTGATAAGCATAGTACGAATATCCAGTTTTCTGAAATTCAGACAACAAAATCTCTAAATTTCTTTTTGCTTTTAACTGCATTTCATCTTTTTCGATATTATATCCGAGATGAGTTATCTTAATTTTTGCCTTATGAACTAAATAATTATTTTTGACAAGTGCTGGTTCGATTTGCTCGTGCACAGCGCCGATAAACCGTATTTCTCTTTTATTCGGGAAAAGTCTGGGATAAGCCATCAAAGATGCTCTATGACCAATTTCATCTATATTATCTATAATACAATAATAAGCTTCTCTTTTTCTAATCTTAGTTAATCGCAAAACTTCCGATTTAGATTCGGGAGTCAATCTTTCATCCGCATCCAGATATAAGATCCAATCGCCGGTTGAATTATTAAGAGCAAAATTCCTTGCAGCCGAAAAATCATTTACCCAATCAAAGTGGAATACTTTTGCACCGAACTTATTTGCAATCTCGATTGTTTTGTCAGTCGATCCCGTATCAACGATAACGATTTCATCCACGACTCCTTGAACGGATTCTAAACAATCATTAAGATATTTTTCTTCGTTCTTAACTATCATACTTAGTGTAAGCATAAATTTAATCTGACGCTTTCTTTTGTTTTACAAATAGGTTTAATTCATTTACAACTTCCCGAAATACGTGCGACCAATCATCGGGTACTGATTGTCTGAATAATTTCATTGAAGGATACCAATGAGAATCATTCTTATTTAATTGCCATCGCCAATCCGGGGAATAAGGCAATAATAGCCATGTTTTTTTACCAAGAGCCCCCGCAAGATGCGCTGCAGAAGTATCTACAGTAATTACCAAATCGAGATTTTCGATTGCTGCCGCAGTATCTGAAAAATCATTTAATTTCTCGGAAATAATTCCGGAAACAGAGAAATCGATTTTTGATAGTTCATTAGATGACTCTCCTTTTTGAAGGGAAAATAGTTCTATCTCATTAAACTGAGAAAGTACTTTGAAATCTTTTAAGGGAATTGACCGTTTTTTATCTCCCTGATGATATCGATTTCCCGCCCAAACTATTCCGACTTTAATTTTATTACTTAGAATTCTCTCATGCCAAAATCTAACCTTTTCTGAATCCGGTTGAAGATAAGAATTATCAGCCGGTAATGATTCAAATTCAAGTTTTAATAAAAAAGGTAAACTTAATAATGGTATATGATAATCGTAATCAATATTCGGTTCATTAAGGTTTTTTCTCGGGATAAGTAAATCTATAAAACTTAAATGAGAAAACAAACTTATTAATTGAGGGTCAGCTTCAAAAATTAAAAAGCAGTCCTTGTCCTTCAATAATGGGAGAAACCTGATAAATTGAATAGCATCGCCCAAACCCTGTTCGCTATACACATAAATTTTCTTATTTCGAATGTCTTGATTATTTAATCTTGGTTTAAGGAAGTTTCTTTTGACTGACTCTTCCCGCAAAAGTCTCCATTCATATTCTTGAAAGCCGTTTATATAATCTCCATTTAGCAAAAGTAATAGCGATTTATTCCAATGTGCATATATATGATTTGGTTCATAATTGATAGCTAAGTTATAATATTTCAATGCTTCGCTGAAGTTGTATTTCTGTCCATAAACCACGCCCATATTATAATAAGCATCAGCAAAATTATTTTTTATTTTAACCGCAGAAGAATAATTCTGAATTGCTAAATCATAATTATTCATATTTTTATATGCATTTCCCAAGTTATAATATGCTAAATAAAGCTGAGAGTTAAGCCCGATGGCTTTTTCATAGAGTTGAATTGCCTCGTCGACATTACCCGACTCCTGAAAAATCAATCCCAAATTATAATAAGCCTCCCAAAAAGAAGAGTTTAGTTTAATCGCTTCATAATAATTTGATTTAGCTTCTTCCAAAAGATTTAGTTTTTTTTGCACAGTTGCCAAAGCAGAAAAGTATTCCGGTTTAGAATTATCCAGATTGATTAACTCAATAAGATAGTCCTGTGAACCCAGAAAATTTTCCTGGGCAAATGAAATCTGCGCCTTACCGAGTAATTCCCGGGACTTTGAATCGAACATAAAATAATTTTGAATTATGAATTTTGAATTCTGAATGAAAGAACCGGACTTTGATGAAATTAT
>JAJYOQ010000474.1 GCA_021796135.1 Bacteroidota bacterium | reverse complement strand
TTTGTCTATAACATTTTTTAAATGCTTTTGCCAGATCAAAGATAGTAACATTTTTTAAGAGAATTTCATATTCCGGCGGTGCAATTTTTTCATCACCAGAGAAATTACCCCGAAAATTTACTTTTCTTTGACTGGATTCAAGAAAAGAAAATTCCTCGGACATTTCTTTATATTTTTTATATTCTAAAAGCGCCTGTATAAGTTCTGTCCTGGGATCTATTTCTTCGCCTTTTTCATCAATTTCACGAGGAAGCAGCATTCTAACTTTTATATGCATTAATGTAGAAGCCATTAAAATAAAGTCACCCGCAATCTCCAGATCTAACATCTTAATCAAATTGACATAATCCAAGAATTCCTTAGTAATTTTTGAAATAGGAATATCATAGATGTTTAATTCATCTCTTTTTATAAAAAAAAGGAGAAGATCCAGAGGTCCTTCAAATTGCTCTAATTTAATTTTATACAATCTTATCCTAATTTCATTTTATCATGAACTTCCGCCATAGTTTCCATTGCAGCTTTTTTACCTCTTTTTTCGCCGCTAAGTAAAATATCTAGTACAAGATCAGATTTATCTTCATAATATTTACGTTTTTCGATAATTGGTTCTAAAAATTTTGAAATTTTTGAAGCACACTTCATTTTGCAATCAACACAGCCTAATGCGCCAGATCTGCAATCCCTATCAATTTCGGATTCTTCTTCCGGATTAAATTTTTTATGATATGAAAATACTAAGCATATATCAGGGTTTCCCGGATCACCTTTCCTGATTTTTTTTGGATCGGTTACTGCTTTTTTTAATTTTAATTTTACAATCTCTGCATTATCCGAAAGTAGAATAGTATTATTTAAAGATTTACTCATTTTCGCATTGCCGTCTAAACCGGATAACCTTGAAAATTTTGTTAACAATGGTTCCGGTTCCGGAAAAACGTCTCCGTAGTTTAAATTAAATCTTCGAGCTATTTCTCTTGATATTTCAACATGCGGAACTTGATCTTCGCCTACAGGGACAACCTGACCTTTGTACAAAAGTATATCAGCTGCCTGAAGAACAGGATATCCAAGATGTCCATAAATGACATTTTCAATGTTTAAATCCCTTATTTGATCCTTTAGAGTAGGATTTCTTTCAAGGCGGTTTACAGTAATCAGCATTGAAAAAATTAAGTTCAATTCTGTATGCTCTTTTATCTGCGATTGTCTGAACATAGGACTTTTTTCAGGGTCCAGTCCACAGGCAAGCCAATCTATAAGCATGTCGATTGAATCCTGGTATATATCAGTGGTATCTAACATTGTTGTAAGGACATGATAGTCCGCAATTAAATGGAAACTCTCATATTCATCCTGCAGCTTAATCCAATTTTCTAAAGCACCTACATAATGCCCAATATGTAATTTACCGGTAGGACGCATTCCGCTTAGTATTCTTTTTTTTGCCATAATTATATGATGATTATTTGTGAATTTATTGAATTATTTTCATGAAAGATATAAATAAGGTTTCCAATTTTCGTCAAGCTTTCCGACAACATTTTTTATAAACATAATATGACTGGGTTTAAATGCTCTATTTAATAGTTTCATGTTGGATTCGTCAGGTGTCCGGTCACCTTTTCTATTATTACATATAGTACATGCACAAACCAAATTTTCCCAAGAATCTGTCCCTCCTTTAGATTTAGGGATAATATGATCTATCGTCAATGCAATATCACCTCTGCCGCAATAAGAGCATTTATAGCCGTCTCTTCTTAAAATGTTTTTCCTAGTCAGTACAACTTTTTTGTAAGGGATAGTAATAAATTGGCTAAGTCGGATTATACTAGGCCATGGATAGGCTTTTGATACGCTTCTTAATTCTTTTCTTTTATCATTGGCAACAAGTTCTGCCTTGCCAAGATAAATTAAAAT
Source organism: Bacteroidota bacterium (assembly GCA_021796135.1). The sequence continues at coordinate 1,750 of JAJYOQ010000474.1, read as the reverse complement.
TATGGCTTTCTTAATATTGCATACGGTTAATGGCTCATAGCTCTGATTTAATATCAAAACTTTCGCATTTAATTTACCGTTTACTTTTTTAGCCGGTTCGAAGTCAACCTCCAGTGTTGGATTTATCTTGTCTTTTATAAATTATTCTAATAAATATTCTAGCAATCAATAGAAGAATCGTGAATACAAGTAAATAAATTCCTGTAGTGCGTGAAACAGATTCAGCATAAATCAAAATAATAAAAAAAACAACTAATGCTAAGGAAACAAGATTGTAAATTTTATATGTTCTTCCGGAAATTGTCAAAATATTATTCTCTATTAAATATGTTTAGTTATATTGATATAAAATTATCATTTTTCCATGCGAAAATATAGCTAAATTGGATTGATTTGACAATAACTTAAGTCAAAAAGTGAGGACAGTGCTTTGAAATAATTTCCCGAAAATTTCCCAATTCTGTTTTTATAAGTAAAATATAACTTAATATTTGCCCTGCCGAGATATAAAGGCGCACACAAATTTGTACGCCTTTATTTTAACCGTATTAGATTACTTCATCAATATCATTTTTCTTGTTGAAATAAAATCATTCGATTTTAATTGATAAAAATATATCCCGCTGCATAAATTTTTCGAATTAAATTCGACATTATAACTACCTGCAGATTTATATTCATTTACAAGTTGCATTACTTTTTCTCCTAGAATACTGTAGACTGTAAGATTGACATGACCGCTTAATGGTATATCATAGCTTATTTTAGTGCTTGGATTAAATGGATTAGGATAATTTTGTCCAAGAGAATATTGATTAGGACTGTTCCCGGATATTTGCTTTACACCTAACGGTGAAGTACTTAAGTTAACTATGATTCCGGTATTTCCTGCGTGAGCAATAACATTGTTATAATAATAATATTGTGAAGTCCCGACAGGGAATATTTCGTATCTAAAAATTTTATTAGTGACCGGTAAGTAAAAGTTACCGGTAGTTGGATCGCTCATAGTTATTGCTTGCGCAGAGTCTGAATTCATCGCAGCAAGTTCCATTGGAAAACCGGGAGCATTCCCGTCAATCAATACCTTTCCGATTATAGCCGAATTAACATTGTAAACAACCAGATTTTTTACCAGACTATCTGCCGTATAGATTATAGGAATAAAAGCAGTAGCCATAAGTTTGCTTGTTGTTATTCTGGAACGTTCAATATTTGCTGTGACAGACCAATTGTGATTTGCTATTAGATCGCTCGGAATTAATCCTAACTGATAAACGCCTTTTACATTTGTAGTAGTACTGTACTGCAAATAATTATTAGAATTAGAACTATTAATTTGCACATATGTATTTGGAAATATATTACCAAACTCATCTTTTACGATTCCTGCAACTTGGGCTGTAGCTAATATAAATGAAAAGTTTATACCAGATGGATTTCCATCAATTGTTATCAAATGTTCCTGTGGAGTTATTCTATTCGGAGCAAATGGATTTGACGTCAAATCGACCCGCCAGGGATTACCAGCTGTATCAGAATTCATGGCAATAGTATAGTTGCCATTTGCATCGGTTATTCCATCCCAAAAATTTGGGCTCATATTGTCTCTCATAACTTCAACAAAAATATTTGCAGCACTCTTCCCTATTGGCGGAGTAATTGTCCCTGAAATAGTGTGTGCGGGAGAAGATAATGGATTTACTGTACCAGCCACCGAAACACTTTGATTGTTTTGAGTAAATTTCAT
>JAJYOQ010000048.1 GCA_021796135.1 Bacteroidota bacterium | reverse complement strand
CTCTTTTCATTAATTATATTATTTGAATTAGGAATTTATTACTTTTAGGTAAATAAAAAAGAAAAAAAATGACTAGCATCAGCAGCAAGACAATTGTAGATTATATATACCAGGGAGATATTGCATTCTCTACAAAAGAATACGATCAGGTTAGAAAGGAAACCAAAGAACTGCTTATACCGCCATTAAAAGTAATGGCACTTCTCATTGCGATTTCCGGATTATTTGCAATGATTTTTGAGGTTAGGTATTTCTCTTCCTTTGCTTTTTATGTTTATTTTACAAGGCTTAGTGCTACTTTAATTGCTTTCATGATTTTAGTACTCTTATATACAAATTGGGGAAAAAATAAACCTTTGCTATTAGTTCATTTATTATTAGCTACGATAATATTCTCCTCTGCTTTTATGATATTTCTAATGCCGAAAACTTTAATCCCAAATTCTCAAATAGTCGGTTTAATGATTTTTACTTCGGCACTATTCTTAAGCTGGGATGTTAAAAATCAGATTATTGTAGCAATTTATTATAATCTTGTTTTTGCCGCAGCGATTTTATTTAATGATCATTCTATTTACTTTCTTCCACACATGTACGAATCTGTTATTTTTGTCCTTTTCTTGAGTTTAATTTCGGTTGTTGGGAGCGCAGTAAACTTCAAGTTAAGAATGCAGCTAGCCGAACGTTCATATAAAATTGAATTATCCGAAAGGAAATACCATTCAATATTTGAAAACTCTGTTGAAGGCATCTTCCAATCAAGCATAAACGGTAGATTTCTTACCGTAAATAATGCATTAGTGAGAATGCTTGAATATGATAACGAAAGAGAATTGCTGAATGTAAACGTTGCTGAAGCTATTTATTATGATATTAATGAAAGAGAGCGGTTCATATCAATATTGAGAGAAAAAGGCAGGGTTAATAATTACCGTATCGTTTTAATGAAGAAAGATCATTCACCATTGGTGGTAAGTTTAAACGCTACAATATTATCGGATAATGATTTTAACCAATATTATATCGAAGGTTCGGTTGTAGATATTACTGAAAAATCGAAAGCCGAACAGGAAAGAGTTCGGGCGGAAGAGGAATTGCGAAATGAAAAAATTAAATCCGATCAATTAGCTAAAGAGGCAACAGAAGCAACATTAATGAAAAGCCAATTCCTTGCGAATATGAGTCATGAAATAAGAACTCCTATGAACGGAATTCTGGGATTTTTAACCTTGATTGAAAAAGAAGCATACACAAGCAAGGAGGAAATGAAGCAATTTGCATATACAGCTAAGCAATCAGCAGAATCTCTTCTTGAAATATTAAATGATATTCTTGATTTATCAAAGATTGAATCGGGTAAAATGAGAATTGCAGATGTGGATTTTAATATGAGAGATGTTGTAGATGAATCAATTTCAATTCTATCTATGCGAATCAAGGAAAAAGGGTTATCTTTAATAAATAATTATGATGATGAGTCCGAAACTTATTTAAGAGGCGATCCTGTCAGGATAAGACAAATTATCATTAATTTATTAAGCAATGCTGTTAAATTTACGGATAAAGGCAAAATTATTGTTGATCTTAAAACTCAAAAAATTTCCGATGATAGATTTAATGTAGCAATTGCAATAACGGATGAGGGAATTGGAATTCCGAAAGAAAAGATTTCCTATTTATTTCAGCCGTTTTCTCAAATAGACGGTTCATATACCAGGAAATTCGGAGGAACAGGTCTGGGATTAGCTATTTCTAAGCAATTTATAAATCTAATGGACGGTGAAATTAATGTTGAAAGCGAATTAGGGAAGGGCAGTAGATTTTATTTCAATATAAAACTTAATGCTCCAAAAGATAAATCAATTAGAAATACTTCCGGACGATTAAAACGTATAACTAAAATTGATGAAGAGATTCAAACTGTAAATGATGAAGATGTAAAAATTAAAAAGGATAATCGTTCAAAATATAAGTTATTACTTGCGGAAGATAATTTTATTAACCAAAAAGTAGCTTTAAGAATATTAAGCGATGCCGGCTACAAAGCCGATGCTGTAACAAACGGGAAAGCAGCTTTTGATGCTGTTAACAATAATAGTTATAGCCTCGTCCTAATGGACATTCAGATGCCTGAATACGATGGTTTTAGCGGGACAAAAATGATAAGAAATATTGCCAACGAAAAAAAAGATATTCCCATTATAGCAATTACTGCGCACGCTTTAGCCGGCGATAAGGAAAAGTGTTTAGAAGCCGGAATGAATGATTATCTATCTAAACCTATAATAGCCGACCAAATGATCAATATGATCGATTCCTGGGTATTAAAATTAAATACGCCCGAAACCGGCAAATCGAAAGATGAAACTAATTCTAAAGCGATTGAGGAAAAGCAAATATTTAATTTCGAGCATTTTGAAAATATGAGCGGTGAAGATAAAGAATTCCAGCTTGATTTATTAATTAGTTATTTTGACGATGTTGAAGATCGCATGAAAAAACTTATTGATAATATAAATTCAAATGATTCAGCAAAGGTTATAGCAGAAGCTCACACAATAAAGGGAGCAAGTTATTCTGTCGGAGCAACAAAAGTCGGGGATGAAGCATACGCAATTGAAATTTCCGGAAAGCACAACGATTTAATAAATGCTAAAAGTAGAATTGAGTCTCTGAAAAAGGCTATTGAAGAAACCAGAGATATCCTTAAAGGATATCTCTCAGTTACTTAGTAATCTCATTGTGTTTAATTCAAAATTCAGAATTCAAAATTATTTATCATTCCATTTCCAAGACTTCATTTACTCTTTCCATTGCCCAATCAATTTCCTCTTTTGTAATAACCAGGGGCGGAGCAAATCTTATTACATCATCATGAGTTTCTTTACAAAGTACTCCTTTGGTCATTAAAGCTTCGCAAAATCTTCTAGCGCCTTTGGCTTCAGGATAAAGTTCGACACCGATGAATAATCCTTTACCTCTTATTTCTTTAATATGTTTAGATTTTACTGCTCTTAATTTTTCGCGGAAATATTCTCCGAGTTTGAAAGAATTTTCAATAAGGTTTTCTTCTATAAGAACTTTTATGCTTTCACGGGCAACAGCAGCCGCTAATGGATTTCCTCCGAAGGTCGAACCGTGATCACCGGGATGAAATACACCCAGAACTTCCTTATTCGATAATACAGCAGAGACGGGATAGAATCCTCCTGACAATGCTTTACCGATAATAACCGCATCAGGTTTTATATTTTCGTACTGATAGGCAAATAACTTACCGCTTCTGCCGAATCCGCATTGAATTTCATCTGCAATAAAAAGGACATTATTTTTTTTACAAATATCATAAGCTTTCTTTAAGTAACCATCAGGCGGAACAATCACACCGCCTTCGCCCTGAATAGGTTCAACAAGAAATGCTGCGGTATTTAAAGTTATTGCTTTTTCCAAAGCATCAGCGTCGCCATAGGGAATTATTTTAAATCCCGGTGTAATCGGACCAAATCCCTCTTTATATTGTTCAGTTGATGAAAAACTTACAATTGATATTGTTCTGCCGGCAAAATTATTTTCACATACAATTATTTCTGCTGAGTTGTTTTTTATACCTTTAACCTTGTAGCCCCACTTGCGGGCAGCTTTTAATGCAGTCTCTACTGCCTCAGCGCCAGAGTTCATCGGGAGAGCTATTTCATAGCCGGTTAATTCGCATAATTCTTTATATAACAACGGTAATTGATCATTTCTGAAAGCCCTGGAAGTTAAAGTTACTTTTTCAGCTTGATCTTTTAAAGCTTTTAATATACGGGGATGGCAATGACCTTGATTAACGGCTGAATAAGCAGCCAGGCAATCCATATATTTTTTACCGTCAACATCATAAACCCAAACGCCTTTGGCTTTATTTATAACTACATCAAGCGGATGATAATTGTGAGCGCCAAATTTTTCTTCTATTTCAATGAAATCTTTGGTTTGCATAAAAATCCTTTTATTTGTTGAATAAGAATATTAGTAATGCAAATTTATCAAATATTTTATTCAGTTAGAATTTTTAGCCTTTATAAAAACACTCCATTTGGGTAGTTTTAATTAGAGTCTTTTTTATGGAAATTACTGTATACTATTACTTAACTTCATTTATAATTTTATTATGCATATAAAAAATAATCTTACCTTTTTTCTGGCTTCAATCATACTTGTTTCACTCGGAACTAACTTAACTTTCGCCTGGGGAGACAAGGGTCATAAGCTAATTAATAAAATGGCAGTTGAATTTTTACCTCCTTCAATGAAATCCTTTGAAATTTGGCGGGATTACTTAAGCGAACATGCTCCCGATCCCGATTATAGGAAAGAAAAAGATAAAACTGAACCCCCGAAACATTTTATCGATATTGATTACTATAAGGAATTTCAAAGCGGAAATATGATTGAAAATGAAGATTCGCTTATAGCCGAATACGGTAAAAATGAAGTAATTAAAATAGGCATATTACCATGGGCTACTCTAAATACATATAAAGAGCTGATCACTGCTTTCAAAAATCACAATAAAGAGGAAGCGCTTAAATTAGCCGCTGATTTGGGGCACTATGTAGCTGATGGACATCAGCCAATGCACACGGTATTGAATTATAACGGACAGCTTACAAATCAAAAAGGTGTTCATTTCCGATATGAAATTACTATGGTCGACAAACACTTAGATGAACTTCAAAGTTCCTTTCAGCCGGTTTCGGCTCCATTTATTAAAGATCCTCTTAAGTTTATATTTAATTACATATCTAATTCTAACTCTGTATGCGGAATTTTATTTGATGCCGATAATTTTGCTTATAAACAGTGCGGTTCAAGAAGCAGCGATGAATACTACAATCTTATGTGGATTAAAACCGGTTACATTACCGAAATTCAATTTGACCGTGCCGCCGAAGATTATGCTTCACTACTATATTCTGCCTGGGTAAATGCAGGAAAACCAAATATTAATTCTATGAAATAACTATTTATTTAAGGACATTATGAAAATTAGACTCACATTATTTTTAATATCATTAATTTTGATTAACATTAATTTTGCGCAAGTGGTAACGACATCCCCACAATTTCCTTCGGAAAATGATTCAATTATTGTTTATTTTGACGCAACTCAACCGGGAGCACAAGCACTCCTTAATTATACAGGAACTATTTACGCACATACCGGTGTAACTACAAACATTAATAAATGGCGATATGTAATCGGGACATGGGGAGTTAACACAACTCAACCGGCTTTAACCAGACTAGGAGCTAATTTGTATCAGTTGACAATCGGTAATCCCAGGAAGTTTTACGGAGTACAGGATTCAACTGAACACATTACAGCTTTAGATTTTGTTTTTAGAAGCTCAGATGCAACTAAACAAACAAGCCCGGATATTTTTATCCCAATTTTTACTTCGGGTTTGAATGTTAAGGTAGTCTCTCCCGTTGCGCCATTTTTTGCTAATTTAAATGACAGCGTAAATGTTGAAATATCTTCTGTTAGTGCTAAATCAGTTTCAATTTTTATTAATAATTCTCTTGTTGCAAATACATCAAACAGTGATACTACTTTTAAAGTAAAAGCTGCTTCTTATGGTGATACCTGGATAAAGGCAGTTGCAACAGATACAAACGGAATTGTAAAATCTGATTCAAGCTACTTTGTTGTTAATCCAAACGTCACTATTCAATCTGAACCAAGCGGAATTATTGACGGAATAAATTATATCGGAAATTCATCGGTTATTCTATCACTTTATGCGCCTTATAAAAAGAATGTTTATGTGATCGGTGATTTTAATAATTGGGTTGTTGACTCAAGCTATTACATGAAACAAACTCCTGACGGAAACCGTTGGTGGATTGAGATTGACAACTTGACACCTCAAAAGGAATACATTTTTCAATATCTGGTTGACGGAACTATTAGGATAGCCGATCCATATTCGGAAAAAATAAGCGATCCATATAACGATCAATATATCCCCGACAGCACTTATCCGAATTTAATTAAATATCCGTTTGGTAAAACAACCGAAATAGCATCTGTACTGGAAACAGACCAAACGCCTTATCAATGGCATGATACAAGTTTTGTGCCTGTACCCAAAACAAACTTAGTAATATATGAGTTACTTATTCGCGATTTTCTAACAAGTCATAATTATACAACCTTAGCAGATACCTTATCATATTTTAAGAAACTTGGTATTAATGCAATTGAACTAATGCCAATTATGAATTTTGAGGGAAACGATAGCTGGGGATATAATCCGAATTTTTTTGATGCTCCAGCTAAATATTACGGACCAAAAGATGATTTGAAAAAATTTATTGATATGGCTCATCAGGACAGCATTGCTGTAATCCTTGACATTCCCTTTAACGATGCATTTGGTTCATGTCCACTTGTCAGACTTTACTGGGACGCAGATAGTAATTTGACGGCAATAAATAATCCTTGGTTTAATAGACATCCAACCCATCCATACAATGTTGGCTTTGACTTCAATCATACGAGTACGGCGACCCATTACTTTGTTGACGCAACTACTAAATTCTGGCTTACACAATATCATGCAGATGGCTTTAGATTCGATTTAGCAGGAGGTTATACACAAACTTACAACCCTACTAATGCTGCAGCTTGGCAAAGCTATGATGCTTCAAGGATTGTAAATGAAGAAAGAATTGCGGATGCAATTTGGAATGTTAAACCAAAAGCTTACGTTATACTTGAAGAATTTGTAGCTGGTAATGAAGAACAAGTTGTAACAAATTATGGAATGTTAGTATGGGATAATATGAGTGGTCCATATGAACAAGCAGCTATGGGATATTCTAATCCCCCATGGGATTTTTCCGGGATTTCCTATCAGAATTGGGGTTGGACAATTCCTGGATTAGTCGGTTATATGGAAAGTCATGATGAGGAAAGATTAATGTATAAAAACCTTACATACGGAAATTCTAACGGAAGCTATAATATTAAAGATTTAGGAACAGCATTAAACCGGATTAAATTATGCGATGCATTTTTTTACACCATCCCCGGACCAAAAATGCTTTGGCAATTTCAGGAACTAGGTTACGATTATTCAATCAATTATAATGGTAGAATTGGAGATAAGCCGATTAGATGGGATTATTACACAGCTCCAGGAAGATTAAGTTTATTTAAAACTACAGCAGCATTAATTAATCTTAAAACAAAATACCCTGCATTCAAAAGTAATGGTTATAATATTATTAATTTTTCCGCAGCAGTTAAGCAAATTAACATTTATGATAATTCAATGAATGTAACAATAATCGGGAATTTTGATGTAGTTAGTCACACAGCCAGCCCATTTAGTAGCGGAACGTGGTACGATTATTTCACAGGCAGTCCGATTAGTGCGACTAGTTCAACATCACTTAATCTTGCACCAGGCGAATTTCATATTTATACTTCAGTTCAATTACCTGTGCCGGATACTACGGTTATAACAGGAATTAAAGATAATTCATCAAACAAGATAACCAGTTATGAGCTTGATCAGAATTACCCTAATCCATTTAATCCCAGCACAATCATTAATTATCAAATTCCTAAAAGCGGTTTTGTTACACTGAAAATATATGATATACTGGGAAGGGAATTAGAAACATTAGTTAATAAGGAACAAACTGCCGGCAAGTATAAATTATCTTTTAATTCTTCAGAAAAAGGACTTTCGCTGCCAAGCGGAATTTATTTCTATCGTATACAAGCAGGTAATTTTATGGAAACAAAAAAGATGATTCTTCTAAAATAGAGCAATCATCTTTAAAATATCTCATAGGGTTATTTTTTCTTAAGAACAACGTCTTCCCGGAGATTTTCCGAATCTTTAATGACGACTTTAATTGATGTGCTATTATAGAATGGATACCAAACTTTTAATTCATATGCTCCTTTAGGAACGTTCTTAATTACGAAATTACCATTGCTGTCGGTGGTAGCAAAATATGGATTTTGAAGAACCACTATCCATGCCTGCATATCGGGGTGAACATTGCATAGTATTGTGACAAAACATCCGGCTTTATTAAATGTATGCGAACGTATTTCGCCTTTAGGCCAAGTGCCAAGATTAAATTTTCCGGCGCAATTAGAAGGCGTGAAGACATTATGCAGTACAATGTCGTTATTTAAGAAGTTAACAGTTGATCCTGCTAAAACCGGCAGAACCATAGGCATAAACATCAAATTCTTTTGATTCATGACCGGAGCTTTATGCGGAGGGGGAAATGATCCGTCAACATGTTCAATATATACTAAAGCATCTAAGTTACTTTTCTTCCCTGAAATTTGAACTTTCCCCTTAATATCTCCTGCGGAAGCAGTATTTATTATAATAATAAATAGAAAAAATAAACTCAAAAAGAAAAAGCATATTTGACTATATTTTAATCTCATATCGTCGGCAGTTCTATATTTAATTCACAAAATTAAATATCAAATTCTTTTCGGACTTTGAATTTTTACTTTTAGTTTCTTTTTCGATTAAAGTAAAGATACAAAGATTTTATATCTGACGGCAATAATTTTGGTAAAGTTTTTCCCTTAAAATATAGGTTCTTCTGCATTAAAGGCAAATGGTTCCACAAATCGCTGAAAAATTCATCTTTATTATTAAACGGACCAATTAACTTAGAATCGGCAGCTTTATATGAATTACCTGAAACATGGCAATTTATACAGCCCTTATCTGATAGGATTTTTTGACCGAAATCCGCAGTACCATTGACCTGTTGTTTATTGTTAAAGTATAGGTAAGAAATTAAATCAGCCATTTCATTTCCTTTGAAGGCAGGCATCGCAATCTTGAACTTTTCCATTGCCGGTTCCATTTCAGTTGAATGATTCCACATCATGCCTGCAATTTCAGTTACACTTTTATTCAAATCAATTTTCGTAAGATCCGGTCCAATATGTTTTTCATTATGGCAGAAAAAACAACCCTTCTCAGAAAATATTTTTTCGCCGCTTACCGGATTTCCGGGAGTCATATATTTTAAATTCTTGCTCTTATATACACATACAGCCCTTATATAAGAAGATAAATCTGCAAACTCATCATCTTTAAAAACCGGAACCTTTATATTCGAAGATTTTTGCATTGCCTGCATTTTTATGGCATGATTCCACATTGTCTGAGCAAGAAAAACAGGTGATGCATACACCCCTGTTTTATCCAATCTAATTTTATTAGATTTTGTTTTACCGATAGAATGGCACTTAGTACATCCCATTTTAACAAATAATTTTTCTCCGGATTTTACATTTCCGTTTTTCCCTAAATATCTCAGATCATAAAGGAATAAACGCAAACTGCGAAAATCTTTTGCTTGTAAGTCCGGCTTTTTAACCTTAGTTTCTTCCATTTGATTAAACATTTTGGAAGAATGATTCCACATATCTGATATTAAATTATAATCATTACCGAAAAATACTTTTTTCCCGAGATCCGGAGCTGTATTACCACCGCTGCCGTTTATTGCATGACAATTTATGCATCCTTTTTGTTCAAAAACAAATCGACCGGCAATCGGGTTTTCCGGTAATTTAATTTTGTTAGATATATTTTGGCGGTCCAAATTTTTGAATGTGAATCCAGTCAGTATGAATCCGGAAATTAAAATAGTAATGAAGAAGACATAAAATAAAATTTTGATTTTCATTTATCAAGCTCCTTATTTCTTCCTTTATATAAACCAACAAGAACGTAAGTTAAAATACTTGCTAATATCCAAAATACAATTATTCCCAGGATACTTATAACAATCGAAGCTGACTGGTGATCATTAACTTCATAGGAAACATGTACAAGATTGATCAACAAGAGTGTCATTCCTGAAGCAAGCATCCATAAAAAAGATAATAAAATAATTTGAATAAAAATAAGTTTTCCAAAAAAAGATTTTATTTTACCGAACATAATTTCTCCAGACTATTTATTTCCTAATATGACCTTTTGAAGGTAAATATTCATTTAACCGTTCAGAAACTACACGAACGCTTTCTTCACGACCTTCTTTTATTTCCCAAATTGAAATAAGAGGGAAGAGTTTTGAAAATCCCATAAATCCAAGAATAAAAGCCGAAGAAGCGGCAACCAACAAGGAAACTTCCGTCAATGAGGGGACATAAATACCTGTTGGGTAAGGCAATCTTGGATTTGCTAATGAGGGTACAACGATAATTAATCTCTCTAACCACATACCGATTACCACTGCAATGGAAGCGATTAATATTCCCGGAATAGTCTTAAGTTTCTTATTGCTTAAGAAAATAAGAGGAATTAGGAAATTACATACAACCATCAGCCAGAAAAATGGATAGTATCCGCCGACAAACTTATACAGAAACACTCGCATCTCGGTAGGTTCATGACCGTAAAAAGTTGTAAGGTATTCTGCGAAAGTGAAATAAAACCAAAGCAATGACATAACTAATAAAAGGGTGCCGAGATAATTGAAATGAATTTGCTTTAGGTAATCTTCAAAATGAAATACTTTTCGAAAAACTATCATCACTATAATTAAAGCTGCAATGCCGGAGAATATAGCGCCTACGACAAAATAAGGTCCAAAAATTGTGCTGTGCCAGCCGGGCTGTAAAGTCATAGAAAAAATCCAGGAAATTACAGTATGTACAGAAATTGCAATCGGTATAACCATAACCATAAGAATATTTATAGCTCGCTCGAGCACATGTTTTTGTTTTTCAGTTCCCTGATATCCCCAAGATAGTATTCTGTAAAGTTTATTGAACTTTCCTCCTCGATCTCTAAGAAGAGCAATATCCGGAATTAACGGCAAATAAAGATAAATAGTAGAGGCAGTAAAATAGGCAGTTATACTAGTCATATCCCATAAAAGAGGTGATTGAAGTCTTCCTCTTTCGAATATATGCAGTATTCTGTCAGGTCTGCCCAAATCGATAATTGGATGAATTCCTCCGATAATTAAAACGATACCTGTTATTACCTCTGCCATTCTAGTTATCGGTCGTCTCCATTCTGCTTTTGATAAACGAAGAATCGCAGAAATTAGTGTACCTGCGTGAGAAATTCCTATAAAGAAAACAAATGTAATTATATAAAAACCCCAGCTTACCGGTTCATTCATTCCGGTCTCACCTAAACCATAAACAAGCTGACGTACATACATAACTACGCCAAACAAGAGCAGAGCTACAAGTACAGCAGCTAAAATATAAAAGCTTTTGCTTGTTTCATAGATTGGTCTAAATAAAACTTCATCTTCATCAATATATTGAGGATCATTCATTTTCGAAACCTTTATTATATTTATTGAAAAATCATCATTCGGATTTAGCGCTCAGATAATATACCTTGGGCTTGGTTCCGAGTTCTTCTTGTAATGTAAATTTTCTATAATCATGAACTAATTTTGCTACCTGACTTTTCGGATCATCAAGATCTCCGAAATAAATAGCGTTTGACGGGCATACTTCAGCGCATGCCGGAATATAATCGTCTTCCTCTAATTTTCTGTGCTCGGATTTTGCATTCTCTTTTGCTTTTTGCAATCTGTGGATACAGAATGTACATTTTTCGACGATACCTTTGGGTCTGACCGAGACGTCTATATTATAACACTTTTCAGTTTCAACCGGTTGTTCATCTTTCAGCCAATTAAATACTTTTGCAGTGTAAGGGCAATTTGCCATACAATAACGGCATCCAATACATTGCGGATAGATTTGCGCAACAATTCCATCATCCCGCTTATATGTAGCCCGGACAGGGCATACTTTTATACATGAAGGTTCATCGCATTGCTGACATAACATAGGAATATTTGTAGGTCTGATTTCCGGATAGGATCCTTCATAGTTAATGTCAAGCATTTTCATCCAGTACATTGCTCTGCCCATATCAGCATTTTCTTTTGAAACTATCTGTACGTTGTTTTCAAGTTTGCATGCAGTAACGCAGGCTCCGCATTGGTTACATTTATTTAGGTCTATAACCATTCCATATCTAGGCATAAATTCTCCTGTCTTGAGTTCCGTCTAATTTATTTCCTCCCGTATTGTTAAAAGCTATCGGAGAAGGGTCTCCTTGTTTTTCTACAGAAACAATCTCTATAAGCGTCTCAGAGAATGAAGGTTTCCCGGATTTTCTATCGAATAAATCATCCGAGAAAGCCAAAGGATTGTACCCGCAATTATTACCATAATTGGTATGTCCTAATCCAAACGGTATATCAAGATTTCCGGGAATAATGGAAGGGTTATAGATTAGAATAGCAGGAAAGTTTCCTGTAGTTGTTCTTAAAAGCACTTTACTTCGATCATTGACAGAAAGTTTCTGAGCTGTTTCCGGATTTATTTCAGCCCATAATTCATAAAAAACTGACCAATTGCTTCCGAATTGTTCAACTAAAACCGGATAAATACTCATGCTTCCTTTGTAATCAAAGTTTTTCCTGAATATATTCATACGAAGTTTATTCTTAGAGCTAGAATTAGAAGCACTTCCGGACGTAAATAGTTCTTTGTTAAATTTCTGTTTGAATTCGATTTTAGGACTAAATGTTCCTTTAGCAGCATAAGGGTCCCACCAGCCCCCAGCTTCCAGAAAACCATCCCAGAAATCATCAAATCCTGAAAATTGAGAAGAATCCCAGCCGATTTTTTTAAGACCATTTTCAATAGCAGTAGGTTTATTCTGGTCCATGAGAATACCGGTGTGATTTTTATATAATTGTTTTGCTATTTGCTTTAAGTAATCAGAATAGTTTTGATAAGTTAATTTAACACCGGGCTTTAGGTCTTTCATTAATGAGATAAATATGTCGCTAGTTTCCGTAGTATTAAAAAATGGAGTAACAATTGGCTGTTGAACTGTAATAGTAGGGAAACCCATAGATTCACCCGGCAGCAAGTCTGTGCGTTCAAGGTCATCATGGTCAGGAATAATTAGATTAGCTAAAGCAGAAGTCTCATCCAGAAATGAAGAGAAACTAGCCACGAAAGGAATAGAGCTAATTTGCTTTTTCAGTTCTTCCTGGTTTGGACTATTAAAAACGAAATTGCTTCTTGAAATTAATAATGCCTGAATAGATCCATTATCTGCTACGCGTTCTTTAAACTTTGCAAAAGTAACGCTTTCTTCCGGTTTCTGATTATCTGACTCAAGTTTCAATAAATCATCTTTTAAAGTACCGTAACCGCTAAATCCTTTTAGAGCATTTAGAGCAATAATTGCCATAGCATTCTTTGTTCCGTTAGTGCTATAGAGTAAGGACTCATCAAAATATGCGGCAGGGGCAAAAGCTTTTTCAAAATCTCTTCCGATGCTGAGAATTTTATCAGCCGGTACTCCAATTAATTCTTCTACTTTTTCAGGATAATAATTATCAAGAACAAATTGTTTATAATCATTAAATTCCGGGAAATTTTTTCCGACAAAGTTTTTGTCGTACTTTTCATCTTTTATTAGTATATAAGCAACGCCTAATGCAAAATCCGCAAATGAATCAGGCAGCAGTGGAACCCAGTCATCTGTTTTAGCGACGCTTGAATTTAATTTCGGCTGAACAACGGCAATTTTATAACCTTTCGCTCTATGCTCAATTATTTTTCTGGTAAAATACAGCGGGTTATCTGAAATCTCAGTCATTCGAGAACCGAAATTCAAGAGGTAGTCGCATTTGTCGAAATCAATAAAATCAGGAGCCTTATCAGAGATTAGACTATAAGGATAGACACTATTTGAACGGAATTCATCAAGAACAAGGTTCTTAATTCCTGTCTCATCCGAAAACTTTTTAAATATAGAAGCTTTTAATTGAGATTCGGTTTGAGCAATTACGAATATGTTATCATGATTATTCTTAGCGATAATTTTCTCTAATTTATCCGAAAGAATTTTATATGCTTCATCATAAGATATAGAAACGAATTTGCCGTCAACATTTTTTACCGGACCTGTAAGTCTATCAGGGTGATATAATGAAGCAACCGAAGCAAGTCCCATTGAGCATATTCCGCCTTTGTTGACAGGCGACAAACGATTTCCGAAAGCCTGGATAGGGAATTCGTCAATGAGCCTGACTTTTAAGCTGCAGCCTCCGGGGCATTTAGTGCAGGCAGTAAGTTTCCATGATTCTTTTCTGGGACCTGAATATAGCACCGGTTCCATCGACTTCGGGATTTTCATAAGAGTTCCAGCAGCCCCGCCAATAGCAAGCCCGGCAAAAGAACCGCCGATCAGTTTCATGAATTCGCGTCTGTTAATTTCCATTCAAAAAAATCTCCTTAAAACCATATCTTTGTTTATTATTCAATTTTTTAATGATGACAATTTCCGCAATCAGTAGTTATACCTCTGTTCTGATGACAATCAAAACAAAATTGCATTTTGAACGGGGTAAAGTTTTTCAATTCAGGCGAGGTTTGGGTTGTCATATCTCCATGGCATTCTGAGCATTCCAGTTTTCCCATCTTAACATGTCTTCTATGAGAAAAGTAGACGTAATCCGGAATATTGTATAATGCTTTCCACGGGATTATTTTATTATCTTTTACATAATTATAAATTACTAACTCTCTTTTCGAGGTTGAATCTATAATGCTGGAATGGCACATACTGCAAACATCTATATTCGGAATGCCGGCTCGCATTTCAGTCTCGACTCCGCGATGGCAAACCTGGCATTTGATCTTATGCTGCTTAGTATGGACATAATGACTGAAAGATATCGGGTCAAGATGCTTAACGGTACCTGTCGTGTTATAAAAATAATAATAACCGACAGCCATGCCTAACAATAAAAAAACGGAAATAAGTATTTTATTTTTCATTACGATTTTGTTTAGCTAATTTCTAAGATTATATAGTTCAAAACATTTGATAGATATTTAATTCAAATAAGATTATAGCTATTGGAAATTGAATATTATCTGTTATTATTTATCAAGTGACCTTAAAAATTCGAGAACCGCTCTTGCATCAGCCAGCTTTAAGTGCTGGTCCTTCATCATAGGCACTTTTTTCCACTGCTGAATTAAGCTTATAACATTAGGATCCTTTTTCTGCATTTCGGTAGTGTTCATTAAGTAATTCATTATGAATACAGGTGATAATCTTTTGGAAACACCACGCAGTGGGGGAGCTAAGTTAACATCATCAATATTGTGGCAAGCCGAGCATTTCTCATTATAGATTGAGTTGCCTTTATCAACCAGTCTCTTATCAATATTGCCTAGCTTTACTTCTTTTACCGGTCACAGGAAGTAATAG
>JAJYOQ010000473.1 GCA_021796135.1 Bacteroidota bacterium | reverse complement strand
AAACGAATTTCAAATTTTTCCTTGGCGGCTTTTTCCTGTCTTTCTTTCAATACCCGTTTTATCATTTCTTTTTTTGTGTACTTACTGCTTACGGAAGACGATTTACTTTTTTCCTCATCATATTTTATTCTAAGCATAATAAGCGCAGCAGCAGAGTGCGGGCAGCAATCTAAATGCGAATCGCAATTACATTGAATTGACAGCTCGCTTTGCGAAGGAGGCTTCTTTTCAGACGGCGAAATTGTTACATGAAAATCATCAAACCGGTCTTCAACAATAAAATTAAATTTATTGCCGGACTCGCTGGTAAGTGTACACATCTCATTATCGATTAAACTTTGTCCCCTTCGGAAAACTGTTTCGGATTGAACATACTTTTCTTTGATTTCAAGAATGTCCGGTACTAAAAAATCGAATTTCATATTTACGCCTTTGTTGAAAATAAAAATTCTTAAGTTGAAATAACTGATGTCTGCTTTCTGAAAGACAAAATTAAGTCTTCAGTAATAAGTAATCAATAACGGTTGATAGAAATAATAATTACTGTTCCTCTCAAGAAATAAGGAATCATTATGATAATTCCAATTGCAGATGATCATTCTGTTGTCCGCGAAGGGCTGAAACAGATACTAAAAAAGCTTCCGGATGTTAAACAAATAGAAGAAGCAACTAATGGCGTAGATGCATTAAGGAAGATTGAAAGTAGCGAGTACGATTTTATTATTCTGGATACTTCTCTTCCTGGTATATCCGGATTAGATGTTCTCAAGAATTTAAAATTGCAAAATGAACAGATGCGTATGCTAATTCTTTCGACGCACCCTGAAGAGCAGTATGCGGTTCGGGCATTTAAATTGGGCGCTTCGGGTTATATTACTAAAGATATAGCAGGGGAAGAACTGCTTGCTTCAAAAAGAAAATATCTTCCGGTGAAAAATACGTTTCCTCTGAGCTTGCTGAGTATATGGCGTTCAGCTTAGATAAAGGTTTTGAAAAGTTAGTGCACGAAAATTTATCCGAACGTGAGTTTCAAATTACGATTCTGCTTGCGTTACTTAGGTTTGAAATTCTGTAATGAAATAGTTTTGTGTAAACGGGGCAAGGGAAAGCAGAACCCTTTGTACTTTTAAATATTATTTTCTATATAATCTTATTGTAAGTTCTTCAAGCTATTTGAAAGAAGAACTTTTTTCCACTTTTAATTCATTGGATGCCGCCGGTAGAAGAATCGTTAGGACTGTAGACTTAATTCTTAATATGGCGGAAATACAAACTAATAGTTATCAATATAGACCTACAAGATTTGATCTTCCCAGTAACGTGCTAAGTAGTCTGTTCAATGAGTTCATTTCCAGCACTGAAGAAAATAATTTTGACTTCAAGCTGATTTGCAAAAACGGAAATATGAATGTGTTTGCAGATGACTACTTTATAAAGCAAATTTTTAGTAAGTTGATTGATAATGCAATTAAATATACAATTAAAGGTTTTATAAGAATTGAAATTGCAGAAGAGAATTTACAACTTGTTGTTAAAGTTATAATGCATCTATTACGGTAAATAGTGTAAAAGAAGAAGGTTCTATTTTTACAGTTAGATTTCAACGACAAAATTATAGGCACTCAAAATGAATCTTTTAGATATTGTTTTTAGAAAATGGAACAATATATCTGTTGAAAAAAAGGTAATTGCAAGCTGGATTTTTTCTCTCGCTGTAATCATTACTGTCAGCTCAATACTTTATTTTTCAAAAAAGGAAATACACCAAAGCGCAAACTTAATATCAGTTAACTATAAGCTGCGAACCGAAACTCAGGACCTTCTTTCAACTATTCAAAAGCTTGAAATAATAAGTAAAAGATTTATTTTGACCGGCAATGAAAAAGATTCAGCAATTTATTTCGCTAACCTTTATTCTTTAGAAAAAAATTTATCAAGATTAAAAAATTTAACCACAAATAGACCGAGACTTCAAAAGCGCTTCTTACCATTAGAAAACACCATACGATCCGAACTGTATAAAATTATTCATCTTCCGTTTTCACTTAAAAGCGAAAAGAAGTTAGACTTAAAAGAAATTAGGACTGAAGATATAGTTTATAAAAAGCTGGACAACTATTGGCGGCTTTTGGATGCCGAAGAAGAATTTGTAACCCTGGGACAATTTCAAAGCTTTGATACTAAGATTAATATAAACTTAAATTACTTTTTGTTGCTTATTGTAATTTATATAGTGATGCTAAGTGCATTATTTCTAATAATTATTTCGGATGTAAGAAAGAGAAGAAAGTTAGCGGCGGAGGTATCAGAAAGGAGAAAGGAATTAAAAACAATAATTGATACTGCGCCTGCGCTAATCTTTGTTAAAAATACGGGAAAAAAGTTTATTCTTGTAAATAAATCATTCAAGGAATTTTTCAAGGTTGATGAAGAATATATTTTGCAGCGTGAGAATAAACAACTAATTTTCCCGGCAGATTATTGGCTTGCCAGCGAAGAAGACGATGCAGTAATAAATCAAAAAATTACCCTTAACAATATTGAGCGGGAAATTAAACTTGCCGATGGAAGTACGTTTTGGTTAAATATTAACAAATCCCCTTTATTTGATGATAAGAATAATGTTATCGGAATTGTGGGTGTAATGGACGATATAACGAAAAGAATTGAATTTCAGAACGCTCTTATAAACAGTCAAAAAAATCTTGCGGAACTTAATAAGCAGAAAGATAAATTCTTTTCTATTGTAGCTCACGATCTTCGCGGTCCGTTTTCCGGTATGTTAGGCTTCTCGGGAATCTTATTAGAAGAATATTCCCAGCTTACTGAAGATGAAAAGAAGAATTATATTGAGATCATAAATTCATCCTTAAAAGATCTTTTAACATTTATTGATAATCTTCTTACATGGGCGCGTATACAGAGTAATAGATTTGATCACGAGCCTAAAGAAATTGATTTGGAAGAGATTATCACTCCGGTATTTCAATCGCAAAAAATTGCCGCTGCTAATAAACAAATTACACTTGAGTCTAACCTGCCTGCCGGACAGGCAAGCCTTCAGCAAAGCTTAACGGCTTTTGCAGATCCCGGCATGACAGAAACTGTTATTCGTAATCTTGTTTCAAATGCAATTAAGTTTACAAAGACGAACGGGAAAATTAAAGTTAATGCATATAATTCCGGGAAGTTTGTTAATATCCAAGTTGAAGATAACGGAATCGGTATGAGCCAGGAAATTGTTGATAATCTGTTTAATATAGAAACAAAAGCAACACGTAATGGGACAAATAATGAAAAAGGAACCGGTCTCGGTTTAATAATTTGTAAAGAATTTATTGAAAAGAACGGCGGTATTATTTCGGTAAAAAGCCAGGTAAACAAAGGAACGGTTATTTCATTTACTTTACCAAAGAATCTTTAGTTTTTTTTATCAACATTCACAATGTGAAAACTTATTATAAAAATACCTGTTGGTAAATCATTCTTAACCTTTATTGTCCCCCATTGAAAGGACACAACTAGAAAAGATCAAAATATTGATATGTTTAACAATTTTATTTAATCAATTTTCTTATATTTAGATTATAAATGCAAACGAATAAAACTAAATATTTAATCCTAATTCTAATTGGGCTTTTCTTCGCTTCTATAAACGAGTTAAGCGCTAAAGAAGGTC
>JAJYOQ010000472.1 GCA_021796135.1 Bacteroidota bacterium | reverse complement strand
TTCAACTTGTGTACTTAAGCTATACATGGGATTTCTCCCTCCGGTCGAAATGACATTTTGGAGTTGTGCAACACTCTCTGGAGGCAAGCCTGCCGGCAGACAGGCATTCCAAAGGTTGCGTAAAATGAGTTAATTATTTAGCCTTTGCCTGATTTGCTACCGCAGCAGCTTTCCTGGCTATTTCTTCTGCATTGCCAAGATAGTAATGATTCAAGGGAATAAGCTTTTCATCTAACTCATAAACAAGAGGTGTACCTGTAGGAATATTTAACTCTACAATCTCTTCATCAGGAATTTTATCAAGATGTTTTACCAGCGCTCTTAAGCTGTTGCCATGTGCTACTATGATTATTCTCTTTCCGTTTTCTATTAAAGGTACAATTCTTTCTTTCCAGAAAGGAACTACTCTTTTCACAGTATCTTTAAGGCATTCTGTAACAGGAAGTTCAGATTCGGATAAACCTTTATATCGCGGATCATTCCCCGGAAATCTCGGGTCTGTTTTTTCTAATGCCGGTGGTTGAATATCATAGCTTCTACGCCAAATTTTTACTTGTTCTTCTCCGTACTTGGCTGCAGTTTCCGCCTTATTTAATCCTTGAAGAGATCCGTAATGCCTTTCATTTAATTCCCAGGCTCTTTCAACGGGTATCCACATCAAATTTAATTCATCAAGCGTTAACCATAATGTTCGAATAGCCCTTTTCAATACTGATGTAAATGCCATATCGAAAACAAAACCTTCGCTCTTTAAAATTTCACCAGCGCTCTTTGCCTCTTCAATTCCTTTCCCGGATAAATCAACATCCGTCCATCCTGTAAACCTGTTTTCTTTATTCCATTCGCTTTCACCATGTCTAACCAAAACAATTTTATGTTTCATTCAATAACTCCCAAGTTTTAATTTTTATAATTAGTGTCCAATAATTTCTATTACAAAAATAGACAATGATGTCAGCTTTATCAAAACAGTTTCCCATTGATTGAAAAGATTTTTTTGATGATGAAATAGTCAAATAATTTGAAATCTTATTAAATGAAGATTTATATTTAATACATGCTTTTTAATCTTTGATATATAATAAAGAGGAAATTATGAAAAAGTTATTGGGTTTACTTCTCCTTTTCTCTGTGCTTACACCTTTTACGCTTGCGCAAACAAGCATGGAAAAGGATGTTGATATAGCTTATCAATATTCAAAGAAGGGGATTTATTGGGCGCTTTCAAATATTCCCGATTCAAAATCGAAAATATCTAACGATCTTGTTGCAGATAATAAGCTTTATGCAAAAGTAAAATTGAATAAGCTTGTTGATGGAATAAAAATCGAATCAACAGGTTATTTTAATTCAAATGAAGTTTCAATCAAAGTTTATAAGTCAAACGATAGCTTGGTTGAGGAAGGTTATCTTGAGAAGAATAAAAAGGCAGTCATTCCTACTCATAAAAAGAAATGACCACCGGTAAATTATGATATTGAAATATTTGATTCGGCAACTTCGGCAAAGTTTGATACAATAATAGAAACTTTTTGTTCGGTGCCGATTAAATCTTTTAGTGTTAGTTTACTTAGAACACCGTCTAATAAGGATTGAATTGTTCGCCACAAAGATCGTATCGAACAGTCAATAGTATGAGTGCATATTATTTCATTGCCCGAATGAATATCGCAAAAACCGGATTCAAATAATTTGCCTCCTAATACAGAAAGAACTTCGCCGATGATTATTTCATTGGCGGGACGTGCAAGTTTGTAACCGCCTGTTTGTCCACGTGTGCTTTCAATAAATCCGCCAAGCCGTAAAGCTCTTAAAAGCTTTCCGGCGTTAGCGATTGAAAGTCCTTCCATTTGACTAATTTCAGGAATTGTCAATCCATTTTGCGAAGTTGACATTCCGAGTCTTAACAAACATCTTAATCCAAACTCTTCTTGTGAACTAAATTTCATTTTTTATACTCATCAAATCAAAAATACTTAAAATTACTCTTTGAATAACGGGATCTTTGATCCGCATTGTTTTGCATAGATTACTTTTGCAAAATTCTCTGCGCTTATCGAAGGACCTTCTGCTGAACAGAATTCATTAAAAACATCTTTCAATTCATTTGCAATATATTCTGCGCTATTTCCTTCAATTGCATTCCTTGGCATGAAATAAATTAAAGTTCCATTCTTAAATAATGCAACGCTCGGTGATGAAGGAGGATAATTTCCGATTAACTGTCGAATTCTATCAACTGCTGTCCGCTCCTGACCTGCGAACCCCGTGAAAAGTTTATTCGGTATTTTATCGTTCTGAAGTGCAAGCGAGACACCGGGACGCGCGCTACCTGCCGCACATCCGCATACAGAATTAATCATTACTAAAACTGTCTCATCACTTTTTGCGTTAATTGCTTTGTCAACTTCTTCCGGTGTAAGAAGTTCTTCAAATCCTACGGCAACCAATTCATCTCTCATTGGTTGAACAGCGTCCTGGTCATACATTGGTGGGCGCGATACTATATTGAACATATTTTAGCTCCTATCATTTATTATTAATTATCAATTGCTTGCACATAAACTTGACCTTCACCTATCCTTAATCTTGATCGTTTCCTCAGTACATTCCTAATTCTACCTTTGCATACTCAGACATCATGTCTCTGTCCCATGGCGGATTCCAAACTAATTCAATATCCACCGATTTTACCTCAGGCATTGTGCGTACTTTTTCAGCTACTTCCGGAGGCAATGAACCTGCAACCGGACAAGCAGGGGAAGTTAATGTCATGCTTATTTTGACGTTAGCTTCGTTGTCGATTCGTATTTCGTATATCAAGCCAAGCTCAAAAATATCGACAGGGATTTCAGGGTCGTAGCATGTTTTTAATACTTGAATTATTTTTTCTTCTAATTCTTGTTTATTTATTTCGCTCATAATTATTCCGTTGACACAGATTTTTCTTCTTGCTTAAAAGCTGCTATCATTGTATGCCATGCAAGGCTTGCGCATTTTACACGCGATGGAAATTCTTTCACTCCGGCGAATACGGCTAACTTACCGAGCTCTTCTATATTTTCTTCATCAGTAATTTTACCGGTAATTACCGCATGGAATTTTTCAAATAGTTTTTCTGCTTCTTCTACCGGCAGTCCTTTTACTATTGAGCTCATCAATGATGCTGACGCTTTCGATATAGCGCAGCCGGAACCTTGAAAGGAAATATCTTTTATTCTTCCGCCTTCTAACTCAACATAGATATTTAGCCTATCACCGCATAAAGGATTATAACCTTCTGCAAAATGATTTGCATTTTCAATCTTCTTAAAGTTGCGCGGATTTTTGTTGTGATCTAAAATTACCTGCTGGTAAAGTTCTTTAAGCTCAACATCCATTAATTAAAAACCTCGATTAATTTTTTGATTCCTTTAACAAGAACATCAACTTCTTCTTTTGTGTTATACATTGCGAAGGAAGCGCGGGACGTTGCCGGGATATTGAATCTATCCATAACCGGCTGTGTGCAGTGATGTCCTGTTCGTATTGCAATACCTTCAAAGTCTAAAAATGTTCCGGCATCGTGCGGATGAATATTATCAAATACAAATGAAATTACGCTGCTCTTATGTTTTGCCTGTCCGATTATTTTTAACTCCGGTATTTGCAATAAACTCTCTGTTGCATAATCTAAAATTTCATTTTCG
>JAJYOQ010000471.1 GCA_021796135.1 Bacteroidota bacterium | reverse complement strand
AGAGTATTGAGAATATCATCTTTTTTAAATGGTTTTGATAAATAATGTGTGCAGCCTGCCTTTAGAAAATTTTCCATATCTCCGCTCATTGCATAGGCTGTTAATGCAATAATTGGAATTTCTTTATATTCTTTAAATGTTCATGAATTCTAGCATTTAGCTCTAACTTTTCACAATTTAATTTACATTGTAATTCATTCAATTTAAATGTAATTAGAAATCGGTGATTCTGTGAAAATAATTTTAGCTAAGCTTTGCCACATTTTAGATGGCATAACTACCTGGATTCCAAAAAATCAAATTTAATATAGATAGGTATCAAAGAGAATTAAACAGGTCAAAGGGATGAAAAAGGAATTAATCCTATTGAATTTAACTGCACTATATATATGATTTCAAAGGACTATGTTCTGTTTTCTCATTTATTTTCTTTAATTATTAATTTAAGAGCATAAAGTAAAATCATATAAATGAAAGATTCTTAAAACTAATCCTTTTTTCAACCTTTTGGCTGATTGTTATTAGCATAAAAACATGTAATATTTATTATGCATTAGTGGGTAAAGTATAAGAAATAGGTTAAAGTTGGAAAGCAAAGGAAATGTTGATAGCAATTCCTATTACTCTTTGTTGAAAGTTTATTAATAACATAACGGAAGCAGGTTTAGGTGATGATTATAATACAAAATAGGAGCTCTAAATGTCCCTGAAAAGATTATACATAGTTCTTTTGGGAATTCAATTCATATTAGTTGCTGTTTTGATGGTAGTGACTCTCAATATATTTCAGAACCAAAATAATCTTCATAAGAGCCAAAGAACTCGTCTTAATTCCTTTTTGCTGGCAGATGAATTGCGCCAAAGCTCGGATGATCTTACACATATGGCACGGGCATACGTAGTGACCGGCAATGCTGAGTTCAAACGCGATTACCAAACAATACTCGGTATCCGCAATGGCAAAATCCCTCGCCCAGCGAGTTACAACCGCATCTATTGGGATTTCGAATTAGCGACGGGACAAAAACCACGCTCCGATGGTGAAGCAATATCACTTCATGATTTGATAATTAAAGAAGGTTTAACACACAATGAGACTGAGAAGTTAAACTTAGCGCTGAGGTATTCGAACAAGTTGGTTAAAACTGAAATGACTGCAATGAATGCAGTTAATGGTTTGTTTGATGGTGGTTCGGGCAACTATACAATAAAGAAAAAGCATGACCGGGAAATGGCGATAAAAATATTGTTCGATGAAGAATATCATAAAGCCAAAGCTGGAATTATGAAGCCGATTGATGATTTCTATGTCATGCTTGAAAAACGAACCACCACTGAAGTCTCCAAATATGAACAACGCTCTACATATTTACTCTGGGCTAGCTTAATACTTATCATAATTATTATGGGCATGTTCTTAATATCCTTTTTTGCTATCGAACGGCAGATTACTAAGCGTATTCTTTCTGAAGAAGAATTACGTAAACAAGAAAAACGTTTTCGCTCACTCTATGAAAATTCCACAATAGGGCTTTATAGAAGTACGCCTGATGGGAAAATTATATTAGCAAACCCTGCTATAATTAAGATGCTCGGTTATTCATCTTTTGCAGAGCTTGCTGATAGGAATCTTGAAGAAAATGGCTTCGAGCCGAATTATGAACGGAAAAAATTTCTTGAACAAGTGGAAATGAATGGTGAAATCATGGATTTTGAGTCTGCATGGACAAGAAAAGATGGAACAGCTGTTTATATAAGAGAAAGTGCAAAAGTAGTACACAATTCTTCAGGGAAGACTTTGTACTATGATGGGACTGCTGAAGAGATTACTGAACGCAAACTTTCAGAAAATAAGCTAATTGCCTCAGAAATCCGCTATCGCCGACTTTTCGAATCAGCCAAAGATGGTATTCTAATACTCGATGCCGAAACAGGAAAAATTGTTGATGTGAATCCATTTTTGATTAATCTATTAGGATACTCAAAAGAACAATTTCTTGAAAAAGAAATATGGGAAATTGGGTTTTTCAGAGATATAGTAGCTAACAAAGAGAAATTTCTAGAATTACAAGAGAAAGAATATGTCCGTTATAAAGATTTACCTCTTGAAACATCAATAGGACGGAAGATTCATGTTGAGTTCGTAAGCAATGTCTATTTGGCAGATAAACTTAAAGTCATACAATGCAACATCAGAGATATCACAGAGCGAAAGCTAGCAGAAGATGAAGTGCGTAAGCTTTCTAGAGGTGTCCAGCAAAGTCCCGCTTCTATTATCATTACTGATATAAAAGGCAATATAGAATATGTAAATCCGAAATTAACGGAAATTACCGGATATCAATTGTCAGATTTGGTTGGCAGGAATCCGCGAATCTTTTCTTCAGGAGAGAAACCAAAAAGTGAATACAAAATTCTATGGCATACAATTTCTTCCGGAAATGAATGGAATGGAGAGCTTCATAACAAAAAAAAGAACGGAGAACTCTATTGGGAAAATGCTTTAATCTCTCCGATTAAAAACGAGAATGGAGAAATAACTAACTTCATTGCAATAAAGGAAGATATTACCGAAAGAAAAAAAATGGTTGAAGAATTGACACTTGCTTTAGATAAAGCCGAAGAAATGAACCGGATAAAATCAAGTTTTTTTGCTAATATGAGTCATGAATTAAGGACACCATTAATAGGAATAAACGGCTTTTCAGAATTTCTGGTTGAGTCACTTAAGGATCCTGAATTAAAAGAAATGGCAGAGAATATTTTAATCAGCGGGCAGAGGTTATCAGAGACATTAAATCTTATTCTGGATATTACAAAGTCCGAATCCAATAAAATGGGTTACAAATTAGAGCCTGTTGAGTTAGTGGGTGAAACAGAAAAGTTAATAAACTCATTCAAGGAAGCAGCACGCAAAAAAGAGATAATGTTTACAACATCATATAGCAGCAAAGCAATTTATCTAAATATAGACAGGCGAGCTTACCGGACAGTAATGAATAATCTTATAAATAATGCAATCAAATTCACACACGATGGAGAGATAACTATATGCATTACACCTAAAGACAAATATATTGAAATAAAAGTCATTGATACGGGTATAGGGATAGCAAAAACGGATCAGGAATTAATTTTTGAAGAGTTCAGGCAGGCAAGTGAAGGATTTGGGAGAAATTTTGAAGGAACGGGATTAGGGCTGAGCATAACAAAGAAAATAGTTGAAAAGTTCGGAGGCAGTATTATAGTTGAAAGTGAATTAGGGAAAGGGTCAACTTTTAGATTAAAGTTACCTTATGCAGAAAACGGAGAAAAAATAGAAAAAATATCAAAAGAAGTTATCATAGATGACAAATTGACGAAAACAATATCTGAAAAACCAATAGCTTTACTAGTTGACGATGATCCTTTTGTCCAATCTGTGTTGAAAAAATATTTAAGTGAAATAGTTGAGCTTGATTCAGCGCTTGCTGCAAAATCCGCCATTAAGATGCTCGAAAATAAAAAATATAATATTGTATTGATGGATATCAACCTGAAGCGCGGACTGGATGGAGTACAAGCGACAAAAGAAATGCGAAAAATGAAAGGATATGAAAGCATCCCTATAATTGCGATAACAGCTTATGCGTTGGATGGCGACAGGGAAGAATTTATATCTGCGGGTTGTACACATTATTTACCGAAACCATTTA
>JAJYOQ010000470.1 GCA_021796135.1 Bacteroidota bacterium | reverse complement strand
TCACTGCGGCTTCTTTGTCGTATGCACAGGATGCTGCAAAAGGCAAAACCACACAACACGAAATGAAAATGGATAAGAGTATGAAGATGGACACCAGTATGAAGATGGGTAAGAAAGGAAATATCAAAGAAATGATGAAAGGAAATCATTCCTCCCCTATAGCATACAAAGGAGTGATTAATCTGAAGTCCATTGACGATAATAAAGACGGTAAGATATACCAATGCCCGATGGATTTTAATGTTTTATCCGATAAGCCTGGAGTCGATCCCAAATGCGGTATGAAGCTAAAAGAAGTTACGCTGACGCAAGCAAAAAATAATCTTACTAAACATGGCTTTAAAGTAAAATGATTATAATATGATAGGAAATGTATTAATAAATTTAGCACTTGTGGCTACATTATTTAGTGTTTTTAAATATTATCAAGCATCAAAAGGAAATATAAATGCTCTCCTCTATGCAAGATATGCATATCACGCATCTGCAGCTCTTGTTATTGTCACAAGCTTGTTTTTCCTTTATATAATCGTAACTCACCAGTATCAGTACAAGTATGTCTTTGATTATAGTAGTGCAAATTTATCTCCGGGACTTTTAATTTCTACTTTTTATGCCGGACAGGAGGGTAGCTTTCTTTTATGGCTTTTGCTTGCGGTGATTGTTGGAATTGTTCTTCAAAATTATTCTTCTAAAAAAGCTGATTTGGAATCCAGCATTATGATAATATATTCTCTTATCATCGTTTTTCTTATTGTTATGGTTACGCCGTTCTTTAAAAGCCCGTTTAATTTTATTAAGCACAAAACCATTTATAAGCTTCGTTTGGCTTGGCGTAGCGGTTATGTCAATTGGCTTTGTTTTAGTTGTTTTAAGAAGGAATAATGAAAATAAAATTTTAAATATTTAGCTCATGTAGCTGATTTTTATAAATAACTAATTTCCTAACAAAAAATATGAGGTGGGCTCATGAAATATTTAGTAGGAGCAGGTTCTGTAATAGCAGCTTTTATTATTGGGTATCTTATTTTCATTTATTCCGGCATATATGATATAAGCGCACTGGTTCCTCACGACAAGCTGACTTTATGGATGATGAATACCGTAAGAGATAATTCAATTATGCATAATGCAAATAATGATCTTAAAGCTCCGGATCTTTCCGATTCATCCTTAGTAAAGATGGGCTTTATTCATTACAGAGAAATGTGCGTAGGCTGTCACGGCGCTCCGGGCATTGAGCAGAGTGAAATAGCAAAAGGACTTTATCCTCATCCGCCTTTGCTTTCAAGAGCAGCTAAGGATTGGACTCCACAGCAGCTTTTTTGGATAACCAAAAACGGTTTAAAGATGACGGGTATGCCGGCATTCGGTCCAACGCACTCTGACGAGATGATTTGGGCTATCGTTGCTTTTACTAAAAAGCTTCCAACGTTGACTAAAGAACAATATCAAACTCTTGATAATGAAACTAAAGGCGAAAGCGATGAATAACCTTGAAGTTGGCTCTAAATAATAAGTAGCTTTAATATAAACAAACTAATAACAATTCGATATCTTCTTTCAATTGCTGTTTTATTATTCCTTCCAATACTCTGAAACGATATTTGGGTGTCCATACTATATGATAATCACATCTATATATTACATGGCTTAATTTCTTAAATTTATTCATAACTTAACTTTAGTATTTTCACGGCATAGCCAAAAGAACATCACCTCCTTCGAAGAAGGTGGATTTCTGAGTTACATTAAAGAAACTTCATACGTAAAAAGTAATTGATCAGTGGTAAATCAATATTCTTACTTGATATAAATACCTGCCGCCCTTAATTTCATTTCAAATTAGAGAACTATGCTTTTCATTATAAGGAATAATCTAAATAAAATGCTTAGAATTATTTAGTAATCAGATAGTTATTCTTGGCAAGAAAGTTGATAGTGACTACTATGAACTTTAATAAAGTATATAATGTCAACATTAAATAAGTCAAATACACCGCTTTATACAATAAGCATGGCAGCCAAATTAGTAGGCATCTCTGTTCATACTATGAGAATGTATGAAAACGAAGGATTAATAATTCCCTTTAAGAAAGAAAGCAAACAAAGGCTTTATTCAGAACTGGATGTTGAGAGATTGAGATGCCTTCGAAAAGTAATAAATGAAGAACGAATTGGAATTGAAGGCATCCGCAGACTCCTTGCTCTAATTCCCTGCTGGGGCATTATAAAGTGTTCTTTAAAGGACAGGAAAAAATGCGAAGCATACAACATTGCTACAAAACCATGCTGGATGATAAATCATAAAAACAATTATTGTACCGGAAGAGACTGTAGAGTATGCGAGGTGTATCAAAGTTTTAGTAATTGTGAAAGCATAAAAAACAAGTTAAAAGAATTAATAGCATAGAAAAACTAATAGTTAAAGGAAGAGTTAATAAAATGAAAAAACTTCTTATTCTTGGTGCGGGAACCGCCGGGACAATGATGTTAAATAAATTATATAATGCGCTTGATAAAAATGAGTGGCAGATTACGATAGTTGATCAACACGAAACTCATTATTATCAGCCTGGATTTTTATTCATACCTTTCGGGATTTATTCAAGAAATGACGTTATTAAACCCAAGCGTGATTTTTTCCCTTCAGGCGTAAATGCAATAATTGCTCAAATCGATAAGGTTGAACCTGAAAATAACCGTGTATTATTAAATAATAATCAGGTACTTTCCTACGATTTGTTATTGATTGCTACGGGTTCAAGAATAAGTCCAGAAGAAACAGAAGGGATGAAAGATAAATTATGGCATAAAAATATTTTTGATTTTTATACCATCGAAGGTGCTTGTGCACTTAAAAATTTTTTCAAACATTGGGAAGGCGGCAAGCTGGTTCTGAATATAACTGAAATGCCTATTAAATGCCCGGTGGCTCCGTTAGAATTTGTATTCCTGGCGGATTCATATTTTACAGGAAAAGGAATACGCGATAAAGTCGACATTCACTTTGTTACCCCGCTTCCGGGCGCTTTTACAAAGCCTAAAGCATCGGCTATACTTGGTGATTTTCTGGACAAAAAAAATATTAAATTGACAACAGACTTTAGTATAGGAAAAGTTGATAACGACGCTAAGAAAATTATTTCGTGGGATGAACAAGAAGTTCCCTTTGATGTATTAGTAACAATCCCTACAAATAAGGGAGACGACTATATAAAAAGAAGCGGCATGGGAGATGAATTAAATTTTATTCCCACCGATAAGCATTCGCTTAGATCCGAAAAATATGAAAATATATTTGTTATAGGAGATACGACAAATCTCCCAAGTTCAAAAGCCGGTTCAGTGGCTCATTTTCAATCGGAGATTTTATTTGAAAACATGCTAAGCTTCATGGAAGGCAGAGAACCGAAAGAAAAATTTGATGGACACGCTAACTGCTTTATTGAATCAGGTTTTGGTAAAGGTATTCTAATCGATTTCAATTACGAGACGGAACCATTGCCGGGTAAATTTCCGCTTCCGGGTATTGGACCCTTTTCTCTGCTTGAAGAAACAAAAATGAATCACTACGGCAAAGTAATGTTTAGATGGATGTACTGGAATTTTCTTGTAAAAGGTTTGGAATTACCGATTGAATCGAATATGTCAATGGCTGGAAAGCGAGTGTGAAATGGAATCTAACAATATTCAAGAACA
>JAJYOQ010000469.1 GCA_021796135.1 Bacteroidota bacterium | reverse complement strand
ATTCAGTGATTAAGGTAAGTAATTTACAATAAGGGTATATTGAAAAACGTAGGTAATAAATTACAAATAAAATATATATTTAATTGAAAGGAAATACACCAATGTCAACTAACCTATTTAAATACTTAATCCCGGCCACTCAAAAAGGCTTAGAAGCCGGTTTTGCCGAAGGTAATCGTCAGCTTGACGAACAAAATAGATTTGCCCAGCAGGAACAATTGCATCAACAGACTTTGAATGAAGATGCTTTGAGGCAGCAGAGAGGTTTTGACCAGGCGGATAAACTTGGGCAGGCACGATTTAACCAACAGGACGCTTTAGAAAATAAGAAAAGCCAAGAAAAAATCAATCAGGATAAAGCAAAAGAAGACGCAAAACAAAAGAAACTTCAAGACGAAGCCGGTGTAAGAACGGGATTATTACAAGGTATAAATCCTAAAACCAATAAAAAATATTCTTACAATGAAATGTTAGGCGACTTGCCTAATTCAGGATTCACTCCATCAGAACAGGTAAAATTTAGTGAATCGTGGGGCGCACCTGGTGGGCTAACAGAAAAAGAATTTCCAACTCTTAATAAAAAAGACGGCACTTATACTAACGTAAAACAAAAGTGGGATGCCAAATCAGGATCATATAAAACCTATGCTACAAGTGAACCCAAACAGGTTCATGAGAAAGGGACCAACGGAGAGAATGTAATGGCAAAGGGAATCCAAAAACAAAACAATCAATCATTTATAGATTTGTTGGGTTTACAGGATGACCTTAAAAAGCTGAGTTCGGGACAAAAGCTTTTAGACAGTAAGGGTAAGGAAATGACAAAAAATAATGGAGAACCATATACCGTTTCCGATATCCAACAAGAGATAAACGACGCACAAGATAATTATGCTAACAAGGTAAAAACATTTTCATCCGATAATTTTATGAATTGGTATAATCAGATATACAACAAGAAAGATAGTAACGGCAAAGTAGGAAATCCTAATCCCCAATATTATTGGCATTATTTGAAGGAAGCACATAGAGAAGGCGATTTAGATGAAGCTGATTTCCAGAACGGAGTTAGTCTGTTCCAGGCGACTTATGGTTTTAACCCTATGATGAGATACGGTTCTTAAAAATTTTCGAAGATAATAAGTATTCAATGGATTAACTGAAAATATATTTTTCTTTATAACTCTTTTAAAATTAATGAATTGCCTTACTGTCTACTTTAGTGGGCATTGACAATAGGTTTTATAAGTGTATTTTAGTAGAAAAATTCTTAAAGACCATTGAACAAATATTTTGATATACGGAATTAGCCTGGAAAGTTTTTAAGGTTTGGTCGCCAAGAATTTCTTTCCGGGCTTTTTTCGTTTATGTTCATTGAGCAGTTGAAAAGTAAATTAAGAAGTGATTAACAAATTGATGATTAATTTGATTAATTATTCTCTGAATTTAGCTATATGTTTGAATTTCTTGTTTCCCAGTTATAAAAACAAAAGCCCTTCAATCTATTGATATCAGGGCTTCTATTGCGGAGAGACAGGGATTCGAACCCTGGAAGGACTTACATCCTTAACGGTTTTCGAGACCGTCCCATTCAACCACTCTGGCATCTCTCCCAAGTTTAACTAAATATTAAGTGCACTCCGAAAATTAATAATAATCCAAGACTAAAAGAAAATATTACTAACTGTGTATGATTTTTTAACATTTCACCTAAAATAGCGTGAATAGCTAAATAGATAAATCCTCCCGCAATGTGTGCCATAACTGCACCCATTATAACCGGAGATATTCCTGAGCGAAATATATACGTTCCTAAAAAACTTCCAATAATTGTAGTCGACTCAACTAGCGTTACATAGATAATTATTTTTTGCCTGGAATAATTTGAGCTTAACATTAAAGCAGCTAACGCTAATCCTTCAGGAAATTTATGTGTAAGTATCGCCGCCAGAATTGATTCATTCTGAAGATGATTTGCATTACCTGCACTTAAAGCCATTCCATCTAATAAAGAATGGATGGAAAGAGCAGTTATTAAAGTCCACACCATTTCTGAAAATTTGTGCGTGGTCTTTTCATCAAAATGGCTTGCGGAGCATGCCGGACAAACATGTGCAAAATATCTGCTTATAAACCAAAATAAAAAATAACCTGAAAACCCGCTTAATAATATTTCTATAAGCTTAAGATTTGCATAGGATTCCGGAATTAAAACAAAAACAGCCGCACCCAAAAGTGCTCCTGCTGAAAATGAAATTAACCCGCATAATTTCTTATGGTTTAATTTTATTAGAAATGTAGAACCCGCACCCGATACTGCTGATAATAAGGCTAAAATGCCCTTGGTTATATTTTCATCCATAAAGGAATTTACACAATTCTCATTTTTTGGTGCGCAAATATAATTATTATATCGTCTTATGCCAACCAGGCAGATGGAAGGAACTTGGAAAGTAAATATTTTTAAGTGCGGAAAGAGAGGGATTCGAACCCTCGGTACCCGTTAAGGCACACACGCTTTCCAGGCGTGCCAGTTAAACCACTCCTGCATCTTTCCGAAAAAGAAGTGTAAATATAGAGATTTCATTTTTCTTTATCAAAATTTTGTAAGCGATTTAGAATGTCGAAGAAATTAAAAGTTCTACTTTGAAGGGAAAAGCCTGCGCATTTATTTTAATTATTAACGTTACGCAGAAACAGTTCTTCGGAATGTTGGAATAATGGAATGATGGAAAAAATTAGTCAATTCCAATACTCCATTACTCCAACATTCCAACATTCCACTACTCCACTACTCCAAGAAATGCGTAACATCAATTGATAATGTCTAATTTTTTGCCTTTTTTCACGCTTGTGACTTTTTTTACCTATTTTATATTATCCCTTGATTATCATGATTTAATTGTTGATTTTATAATAAAATAATTTCTTATGTTTAGCTTATATCCTAAATCTATTTTCAAAGGGATACTGAAGGAATTAAAAGATGAAAATTTTAATTAGACTTGCGATATTTTTAAGTCTTTTGTTTTTATTCGGCGGATTGCTTTCTGTCGGTCTATTTGGTGACCAGAGTACAATAAAAAATAATTCAAACTCTAAAGCAGACTTAGCTGACGGGTTTTATAGTGCAAAGCCCAGTGCAAGATTATCTATGCAGCAAATTGATAGTATTAGCTCAGCTGCAAATTATCATTTTACTATTGCCAACGCTGAAGGTACTAACAACTATTCCACAAGTAGTACTCAGTAACTCATGTTATGCAACCTTTGGAATATTGGAAAAATGGATTGATGGAATTGACTATTTCTTCCATTACTCCAACATTCCATTACTCCAAAAGGAGATCCTGCGTAAGATGAGCCAGTAATATTTTTCTTCCTGAATAATTTGATCGCCTTTTATTTACTTTTATTCCTACGGGAGAAATCATTTCTGCTATTCAAGGATATTCACATTAAAATGATTTTCCAAAATAGTCCTATCCTTTTTTACTAACCAAAGTTCTACTAAATTTCATATAACGTTTATCAAAAAGAAATATTTTTTTTCTCATGCAGACTATAAAAGAAGATTTAATTGCTACAATAAAATTAGCTTATCCGGTAAGTATCGGGCAGCTTGGTTTTATAATGATGGGAGTTGTAGACAACATTATGGTAGGCGGATTAGGTGCAAATTCCCTTGCGGCTGCTTCTTTGTCAAAC
>JAJYOQ010000468.1 GCA_021796135.1 Bacteroidota bacterium | reverse complement strand
TTGCTCATATTACGGATAAGCTTGAAGCGCCTATTACCTTAATTTCACGCGGCTTAGATGAATTGAAAGTTAATTTTAATATTGAGAACCAGAAAATAAATAACGTTTCTTTGACAGGGCCTGCTAAAATAATTTATAGCGGCGAGATATATATATAAAAAGTTTTTCTAAAAATATATGGAGACTAAATGCCAAAAGTAATATTCACAATTCAGTATGAACTTAAGCCTGAGAAAAAAGATGAATATTTAAGTGTTGTTAAAGAACTTAAAAATCTTTTTAAAGCGGAAGGCTTAGAAAGTTATGCCGTTTATGAATTGAAAGGGAAAGCAAATCATTATGAGGAAATTTATTCTTTTATATCTTCGGAAGCCTATGAAGCTTTCGACGATAATCAAGACGAAAGGGTAAATATTCTTATTAGTAAATTAAATGACCTCACTGTTGAAAATTCTACAAAGTATTCAACTTTGTATGAGCTTGACCAAGCTTAGCTTAGGATAAAATATAGGCGGTTAATTTTAACCGCCTTATTAAATTACCTCCAACAATATTATTCTTCATTTATTTTGTTTTTCGAATGAATAAGAAACTACACACTATTTACATCTCATCCTTTTTTATTATTGGTATTGCATCTACAATTCTGTTGGCAATAAACGGATACCAATATTATTCTACACCCCTTCTAACAAGATTTTTTAACCCTCAGGATATTTTATTAAAGCCAAGCGGGTTTATCGGTCAAGGACTAGGAGTTTTGGGAAGCCTTATGATGATAGCCGGGGTTGCGGTTTACATGATCAGAAAGAGAATAAGATTTTTTTTCAACTTTGGATATTTAAAAAACTGGCTGGAACTTCACATCTTCCTTTGCACTCTTGGGCCTATTTTTATCTTGTTTCACACCGCTTTTAAATTTGGAGGTATAGTAGCGGTAAGTTTTTGGAGTATGACAGCAGTAGTGTTAAGCGGAATTGTTGGCAGATTCCTTTACGTCCAGATACCACACACCATTCAGGGGCAAATGATAGGAATGGATGAATTAAATGCACAAAACGAAAATCTTTCGTACCAATTAAAAAATGTATATAAAATACCCGAAAATATTTTTTCGGAAATTGAAGAAATTTCTTCACTTAAACGATATAAGAACGTTAAATTAAGAACTGGAATTATCTTTATCATAAAAGATTTTTTTGGTACAAAAAGTGTAATTCATAGGCTGAAACATGAATTAGCTCTTGCGGGAGTTCCAAGACCACAGCGAAATAGGATTGCGAAAACAACCAAAACAAAACTGATTGTTTCTCGAAGAATAGGACTCCTGAAAACGATGCAAAAATTTTTCAAATATTGGCATGTTGTTCATTTACCTTTTGCCATTCTTATGTTTGTTATAATGTTTATTCACATCGCTGTTACGGTAGCCTTCGGCTACAGGTGGATATTCTAAATGTCATAATAATTATTCATTGAAATATATAAGTCTGCTAGAGCATTCAGTTTCTAAAATTGATATTTGACTACCGAATAATCTTCGGGATAATTTTTTGTCATAATAAATTAGATTATAGATGGAAACTCTAATAGAAAATTACGCTACATATTTCATTTTATTCTTATTTACAGTCGCCATCCTGATCTGGTATCTGAGAAAATATTTTCTTGTATCGAAAACAACTATATCTAAAATCGAAACCGCCAAAAAATTGGGGTCCCACGAGCCGGTTTCTCTCCATCCTGTTATAGATCTTGAACGATGTATTGGAAGCGGTGCATGTATTACTGCTTGTCCCGAACAGGATATAATCGGCTTGGTTAATGGTCAGGCACGTGTTATTAATGCATCACGTTGTGTTGGGCACGGTGCTTGTTTCCATGCATGTCCATTAAACGCAATAAAGCTTTGTATTGGAACAGAAAAAAGAGGAGTTGATCTCCCGCATGTTAGTCAAGAATTTGAGACAAACATTCCCGGTCTCTATATAGCTGGAGAATTAGGGGGCATGGGATTAATCAAAAATGCTATTGAGCAAGGTAAACAGGCTGTAACTTATTTCACAAAAAAATTAAACAAGCAAGCTCAAACAGAATATGATCTTATTATAGTCGGAGCCGGGCCTGCAGGTATTTCAGCTTCATTAACAGCGGCTAAAAACAAACTACGTTTCTTAACTCTTGAACAAGATACCCTTGGAGGTACGATTTATAATTTCCCGCGCTCAAAAATAATTATGACCTCTCCTGTAGAGCTTCCTATGCATGGCAAATTGAAAATGAAAGAAACTTCCAAACCGGAACTTTTGGAAATTTGGCATTCAATCTTAAAAGAAAATAAAATATCTATAAATGAAAATGAAAAAGTTGAATCCATAGCAAAAATAAAAGATCGTTTTGAAGTTAAATCATCAAAGGGAATTTATACTTCCAAAGGAGTTATTATCGCTATTGGGCGAAGAGGATCGCCGCGTAAACTTGGCGTGCCGGGTGAGGAAAGAGAAAAAGTAGCATATCGCCTAATGGAACCTGAATTGATTTCTAATAAAAAAATCCTTGTTGTTGGCGGGGGTGATTCAGCTATCGAAGCTGCGCTTATGCTTTCTCAATCGGGTCAGAATATGGTTGGACTTTCTTACCGGAGTGACAGCTTTTCAAGAATTAAACCGAAGAACTTAGAAAATATTACCGAAGCATCTTTTCAAAAGAAAGTTGATATAATCTTTAACTCAAATATAAAAGAAATTCTTGGGGATAAAGTCATTCTCGCATTTAATAATTCAGACAAGTTGCTGGAACTCGAGAATGATCTTGTTTACATCTTAGCGGGCGGATTGCTTCCGACAGATTTTCTACAGAAAACAGGAATCCATATTACTAAAAAATTCGGCGAAGCTATATTAAAGCATGAAAATTAAAATAAAGACCATTAAAAATATTTTGTACGCATTTATGATTCTATTGTCATATTCATCTAAAATACATGCTCAAATTTCTCCCGGTAATTTAACCTTCGCTCATGCAAAGCTTGAAGGTTTAAGCAATTGTACGAAGTGTCATGTGATGGGGAAACAATTGGAGAATTCCCGCTGTCTTTCTTGCCATGCCGAAATAAAAACTATGATTGATGGAAACATAGGTTACCATTCAAGCTCTGACGTCAAGAACAAAAATTGTTGGGACTGCCACAGCGAACATCACGGAAGAAGCTTTAGAATAATAAATTTTTATCCCGATAAGTTCGATCATAATAAAGCGGGATTCAAACTGGACGGAAAACATTCGCAAATAAAATGCGAAGAGTGTCATCAAACAAATTTTATAACCAATTCTCTCTTCAAAAAAAGAAATGGAACCTACCTGGGACTAAGTACCAACTGTGTCTCGTGCCATGAGGACGTTCATCAAAATGCTCTTGGTAATAATTGCGCCTCCTGCCATAATACTGTAATGTTTAAACCGGCTGCTTTGTTCAATCATGAAACTGCAAAATTTAAACTATCCGGAGCACATACAAAAGTTGAGTGCGTTAAGTGCCATATAAAAGAAACATTGAACTTAAAACCATTTCAAAAATTTGTCGGACTACAATTCAGAAACTGTACCCCCTGTCATCAAGATGTTCATAAAGGACAATTTGGCGAAAATTGTATTAAATGCCATAATGTTGAGTCATTTAAAATTATGAACAAAAATACTTTTGATCAC
>JAJYOQ010000467.1 GCA_021796135.1 Bacteroidota bacterium | reverse complement strand
AGCTGTATGGTCTGGAGGGAGTTTTATATACGTTCCAAAAGGTGTAAAAGTACCGATGCCATTACAGGCTTATTTCAGGATAAACGCTGCCAATATGGGGCAATTTGAAAGGACGCTGATAATTGTCGATGAAGGCGCCGATGTAACTTATATTGAAGGATGCACTGCCCCAGTATACTCAAAAGATTCCCTTCATGCTGCTGTTGTAGAGGTCATAGCACATAAAAATTCACATGTAAAATATATCACTGTGCAGAATTGGTCTAGCGACGTTTATAACTTGGTGACGAAAAGAGCATTCGCATACGAAAATGCATTTGTCGAATGGATAGATGCCAACATGGGTTCTAAAGTAACTGAGAAATACCCTTCTGTTTTCTTAATGGAAAGGGGGGCTAAATCAAATGTACTGTCAGTTGCCCTGGCAAACCACGGGCAGCACCAAGATACTGGAACAAAGGCT
Source organism: Bacteroidota bacterium (assembly GCA_021796135.1). The sequence goes on along the minus strand of JAJYOQ010000467.1, from coordinate 3,246 downwards.
GTTCATCTGGCACCAGATACTAGCTCCGTAATAAGGTCCAAATCTATTTGCCTTAATGGTGGCCGGACTACATACCGCGGGTTAGTAAAGGTCAAAAAAGGCGCGGAAAATGTTAAGTCGAGCACAAAATGCGATGCGCTTATATTTGATGATAAATCAAGAACCGATACATACCCTTACATGGAGATAGATGAGGAACAAAGCGCTATAGCACACGAAGCTTCTGTCGGAAAAATAAACGACGACCAGTTATTTTATTTGCAATCAAGAGGGCTATCCGAAACCGAGGCAGTGAATATGATAGTCTTAGGATTTATAGCGGAATTTGTGCAAGAACTACCTATAGAATTTGCAGTTGAGTTTAACAGACTTATAAAAATAAACATGGAAGGGGCAGTAGGTTAAAACTATGGAGCAACCAAATTGGATAACTTTATACAAAGAAACAGAGAACAAAATCAAAGATAACTTGCCAGTCGAAGAAAAAGAAATCTTCGCGAAATATAATGAAAATGAAAGTGCTTTTCTACCAAAGACCGAATTTAACAGCTATACTTCTGGGAGAATCATATTAGAAAATGCAAATTCGGACGGGATTGATATAAAACCACTACTTGAAATTAATAACAAGCCATCAGAATTTGATAGGTTCTTAGATAAAGATAGAATACAAGCATTCATAAATTCCAGATTAAATGACGGCTTGGTTATAAAAATCAGGGACAACATCGATATAAAAACACCATTAAAAATAAAATATAACGCTACCGATAATACTGCATCGAAAATCTTTATCACAGTCGGCAGAAACAGCAGAATTAAAATAGTGTTTGAGGTTTCTGGGGCACATAACGTTTATTCTGGGCTAAATATTGACGTAATCTCAGAGGAAGACAGCAGCTCCGATCTAACCATTATTGACTGCTCTAAAGGAGTTGGCATAACAAACTACAATTTGATTACAAAGGGAAACATCAATGTTATGGATCTAGCTATAAATGAGTCTTTTACCAGAAAAAGATTATGGATAAATCTCTTTGAACATTCTGAAGTTAACATAAAACAGGCAGTCATAGGGAACGATAACTCATATTTTGATATAGAGTCTGAAATAAACCACATTGAGAAAAATACAAAAAGTAATGTAATGTATAAATCCGCGCTGGGCGGAAAAGCAAAATCTGTATATAAAGGAGTCATAAGACAAGGAGACAATGCTTATAATTCCTACACATACTTGTCAGAGAGCTCACTTCTTCTCAGTAAAGATGCGAAGAATATATCCGTGCCCAGCTTGGAAATAGAGAATAACGAGTTGAAAGCCTACCATTCCGCATCCTCTGAACCAGTAAATAAAAATGCACTGTTTTATCTAATGTCAAGGGGCCTAGAAAAGGAAGAAGCTACGAAAGTAATAACTATTGGATTTATGTCTCAATTTTTAAACGAAAATGACACTGGGTATGAACCGATTAAAGAAGCCATTTACAAGAAATTGGATCTTATGACCTATTAAAATTGTCTGCGTAGACTTGATAAGATGATAAGTATTTCTACTATCCATGTACAGATATCCAATGGCAATAATTTTCGACTTAGATGGCACGCTGATAAACAGTTTTGATATCCATACAAGGCTCATGAAAAAATCTATAGATGAAATCGTTGGAAAAGATACTATCCCACTCTCTTTAATAAAGAACAATATTCGTTTTCCATCAAAACAAATGCTAGCTACTCTATCAAAACAACTAAAAATTAAAATAACTCCTGTTCAAATGAAAAAAATAATAAAATTAAAAGACAAAATGTTTGATAAAACCCAAATCAGAAAAATAAAATTCTACCCTAAAGCAAAAGACCTGCTTCTTTTACTAAAAAACAAAAATGCAAAATTTTGCATAGCTACATCGATGAATACCGAAGAACTAAGAAAAGTTGAGCCTTGGATAAAATTAAAGGGTTTCTGTGAGATTATAAATTCGCCTGCCCTTAAACACGAAAAGCCGGATCCGTACATATTGAAAAAAGCTATTAAATCTTTGAATTCAAAAAAGCCTGAAACATTTTATGTGGGGGACGCTGAAACGGATTATGAGGCAAGTAAAAACGCTGAAATAAAATTCATAGGTGTAAACAATCCGAAGCTTGTGGACTTAGGGGATATGTATTTCAAAGACGTGAAAACTCTTTACAATTTTATAAAGACAAACTATTTTGATTTTTTGTGATGTTTTGAATTCAACCTTACATAATAAGAAAGCGGATTTTTTATAAGTTTACAAGTTTGATCAGGAAAACATACATTAAAGAATTTATAATAACCTTTTGAATCGCAATTTGGAGGAGGATATGATTTACCGGAAAACGCATACTCTACTTGAGGTATTATAAGGTTCTCTTTTAAAGGAGGGTTATTCTTCTTATTCCATTCTAACAAGAAACTAATTACCTCTTCTTTTGTCCTGCCTATGTTCCTTAAAAAATTTATAAGTATGAATACACTGCGCTTTCGTCCATCTGATAACCCGTTAGATATTGTTTTGATACACGGTGGTAATTTGTTCATATCCAAAGGCAGATTTATTGGTGTAAAACTTTTCTCATTTTTAGCCTCTTGTTTTGGGGCTTCCTTGAAAGCATCGTAGGCACGTATAAACAATGATGACGCTTCATTTTTCTTTTGAGGTATATTAAAAAAGTCCAGTTTAGTATCGATTTTATCAGGCATTGCTTGTTCAATATCAAAATCAATTACTTTATTCTTTTCTAACGGAACCGACGCTAACCATTTTTTCTCATTTAGAGAATATTGCATCCTAAACATGTGTCGCTCTGATATCAGTACCGTATCTATGTCTATTATAGAATATGGATCTAACTTACCTTCTTGATAAAACTGGTTTTTGTCAATATGAAGCGTTTTTGATATTTTATCAAGACCATAATTCCTTAATTCACCCTCCAATTCACCCTTTAATTCGTTCTTTAGGAAAAGGGATATCACCATCGGTGCATCAGGGAATAGTTTCTTTGTGCTTTCACCATTTATAGAAGAAGGAAAAGATTCGTATGGAACCATTATATGAAACCCGCTACCGCCGCTGAACTTTACCGATAAACTCGATAAACCCTCTCTTGTCAACTTGTCAAGTAGCATTTTTGTGAATATTTTTGAGATATCAATAATTTTGCAGTCTATATCTATGACTAAATCCCAGCCCTTACGCATATCTGTCAACTCAT
>JAJYOQ010000466.1 GCA_021796135.1 Bacteroidota bacterium | reverse complement strand
CCGGAAGATTTTTATTAACTGCAGGACTCGGCGGTATGGGCGGCGCTCAACCTTTGGCGGCAACTATGAACGGAGCTGTTTTCCTTGGAATTGACGTTGACAGAAAAAGAATTCAGAAAAGATTGGATACCGGATACATAGATGTAATTTCGGAAGATCTTGATGAAGCGCTAAAAATAGTTCTTAAAGCTAAAGAAGAAAAGAAAGCTCTGTCCGTCGGCTTGGTTGGAAATGCTGCGGAAGTATTACCAAGAATTTTGAAAAAGAAAATCATTCCGGATATTTTAACAGATCAAACTTCCGCTCACGATACTTTAAATGGTTACGTTCCGATGGGAATGAGCTTCGAAGAAGCACTTCAACTAAGGAAAAACAACCCGGACGAATATATTAAGCTTGCAAAGAGAACTATCGTAACTCACGTTGAAGCGATGCTGGAGTTTCAGAAACGAGGTGCAATTACTTTTGATTACGGCAATAATATTCGAGGCGAAGCAAAGGCAAACGGATTAGAAAATGCTTTTGATTTCCCGGGATTTGTACCGGAGTTTATTCGTCCTTTATTCTGTGACGGCAAAGGTCCCTTCCGCTGGGCAGCGCTTTCCGGCGATCCAAAAGATATTTACACAACAGATCAGGCGGTAAAAGATGCTTTCCCGGAAAACAAATCTCTTTGCAACTGGATTGACATGGCGCAGAAGAGAGTTCATTTTCAAGGATTGCCTTCACGCATCTGCTGGCTCGGCTACGGCGAGCGCGCAAAAATGGGAAAGATATTTAACGACTTGGTCGCTTCGGGAAAAGTAAGCGCACCGATTGTAATAGGAAGAGATCACCTTGATTGCGGTTCCGTTGCTTCGCCAAATAGAGAAACCGAAGCAATGAAAGACGGCAGCGATGCTATTGCAGATTGGCCTATTCTTAATGTCCTATTAAATGCAATCGGAGGTGCGAGTTGGGTTTCAGTGCATCACGGCGGCGGCGTTGGAATTGGAAATTCCATTCATGCCGGAATGGTAATCGTAGCAGATGGAACTAAAGAAGCAGAAAAAAGATTAGAGCGGGTGTTAACTTATGATTCCGGTACCGGAATTGTTCGTCATGCCGATGCCGGTTATGAAAGAGCAATATCAAACGCAAAGTTACATGGAATAAAAATACCAATGTTAAAATAAATTTTATATAACCATGCTGTTAACCTTCGAGGTTTTCTTAAACCTCGAAGGTTTAATACATGTAAGGAAAGTTTATCATGAACAAACCGCACAACTATTATAAAAACACTTACCACCATTTATACAACCGCGGAGCCAATAAAGAAAAAATATTTTTCGGCGCCGAAGAGTACATCTACTTTTTAAGAAGAATAAAATATTACAAAGAAAAGTTTTATATAAATATTTTAGCTTACTGCTTATTGCCGAATCACTTTCATCTTTTTGTTAAACAACAAACCGAAAAGTTTACAATTTCACAATTTACCTCCTCACTATTAAATTCATACACAAAAGCAGTTAACGTTAAGCATAGACGAAGCGGTACACTCTTCGAAAGCAAAACAAAAAGCAAAGAGATTACGGACGAATCATATTTTATGTGGGTTATTAAATATATCCTTGAAAATCCGGTTAAAGGGAATTTAGCCCGGGAAATTGAAGATTGGGAATTTTCAAATGCAAAAGATTTACTTAATGTAAGAGCCGGTACACTGTCCGATATCAAAGAAGTTAAATCATTTTTTCAATCTGAAAAGCAGATGGTAAGTTTTTTAACAGACAAAAGCATAAAAACAAATTATGAATTTTAATTGAGTTCAAGCCATAAACCTCCGAGGTTTAGGAAAACCTCGGAGGTTTGAAAACAAGTTATCTACTGACTTAATTTTTGTTCTATTTGTATGTAATTTAGCAGTACAAAAAATTTAGAGCTCAACTCCCTCATATTCAATGAAATCAAAATAAGAGAGGAACTTATGACTAAAGTAAAAGTTTTAATCGCCGATAAATTTCCGGAACAATATATTCAGCAGTTGAAAGATATTGACCTGGATGTAATTTATTCTCCGAAGCTCGGAGAAAATGATTTGCCGGAAGCGGCAAAGGAAGTTGATATCCTTGTTGTCAGATCAACAAACGTAATAGCAAAGACAATTCAGGAAAGCAAAAACTTAAACTTGATAATTCGCGCAGGAGCCGGGGTAAATAATATCAACATTCCGGCAGCAAATCAAAAAGGGATTTACGTTGCCAACTGTCCGGGCATGAATTCTATTGCTGTTGCCGAATTAACGATGGGATTGATAATTTCGCTCGATAGAAGAATCCCCGATAATGTAATAGATTTTAGAAACGGCAAATGGAATAAAGGTGAATATTCAAAAGCCGAAGGACTGATGGGAAAAACGCTTGGGATTATCGGTGTTGGAAATATCGGAAAGGAAGTTGCTAAGCGCGCTTTAGCGTTTGGAATGAGAGTTTATGGGAAAGACATTTCAAGAATTGAAGGTATAGCAATAAAGGATTTTTCAGAAATGGATCAGCTTCTTCCGCTTTGCGATATTGTAACAATTCATCTACCGGCAACGCCACAGACCAAAGGATTATTTGACAAAAAAATGTTCGGCTATATGAAGCCGAATGCGTTTCTTATTAATACAGCCCGTGCAGATTTAATCGATCAAGACGCGATGATTGAAGCTATAAAAGAAAAAAATATTCGAGTTGCTATGGACGTGGTAAAAAATGAGCCGGAAGAAAAATCGGGAGAAATAAAGTCTCCTTTACAAGCAATCCCAAATGTTTATATAACCCATCATATAGGCGCTTCAACCGAGCAGGCGCAAAATGCCGTGGCTGCAGAAACAATTAGGATCATTAAAGAATTTGTCAACAGCGGAGTCATTGCTCACTGGGTAAACCGCGCTAAGATTTCCGATGCGCATTACCAGTTGGTTGTAAAGCATTATGATAAGCCTGGGGTGCTTGCGTCAATTATGAGCATAATCCGGGAGAAACAAATTAATATTGAAGAGATTGAGAATATTATATTCGACGGCGGTGTGGTTGCTTGCTGTACGATGAAATTAAAATCCGAAGTGACAACTGAAATGATTAAACAGATGAATGATAATCAGAATGTGCTTAGTGTGTCTCACATAGCAATTTGAATAAAATTAAACAAACTTCACTTCCGTAATATCATTTACAATTCCTCTTAAGAACGGTAGTTGTATAAGCTGGTTTATTCCATCCATATCTTGTTCGTCAAGATCAAAGATAAAGGAAGAAATATTTTCTCTAATGTACTTCTTAGCTTTTAGTGAAATCCCTTCGCCAAAGCTTTCGCTTTCGACCTTTTCATAAATTAATAAACCGGAGCCGGCAAGATGATTATTCAATTCTTCGATTAGATGTTTTGAAGATGAGGCGAAAACGTAATTTACGAACGGAAACGAAAACGCATCCATAATTTCTTCAGCAAAACTTACACCAGTCGAAAACTTTTCATCTTCAAAGTTTTTATCCCCTACGAGTAGAATATGATGATTATTTATCAATGAAATATCGGGAGCGATTTTAACCTCTATTGATGCATCATACATCTCTTCAAATAAAATTTTTGCGAGAATTACTTCAAGAGAAGATACATCTCCGCCGAGATATATCTCACTAAAGTTTTTTACTTTTGGATTAAAATAAATATAGGAATTACA
>JAJYOQ010000465.1 GCA_021796135.1 Bacteroidota bacterium | reverse complement strand
GTTCTTAACAAAAAGTTTTTGGCTGAGCAGGTATTCTCAAATGAAGAAAATGTTCAAAAAATTAATTCCATTGTGCATCCCTACGTAATAAAAAAGATTGAAGCTGAATTGAATGAACTGTTAAAATCAAATTCCATTGTTTTTACCGAAGCAGCGCTGATATACGAAGCAGACATGGAAGATTTATTTGATTATGTTATTTTGATAACATCCGATGAAGATATAAGACTTCAAAGAAAGATTCAGTCTGAAAATTATACAGAAGAGGAATTTTTCAGAAGAAATAACAATCAAATTCCGGACAAAGAAAAAAAGAAAAGAGCCGATTTTATATTAGAGAATAATAAAACAATAAAGGAATTAAAAAATAAGGCAGATTTTACATTAAAAATTATACAGGGATTATTAACCGTAAATGATTAAAGCAGCTTATCAGGGTGAATCAGGAGCATACAGTGAAATAGCCGCCCAAAAAATGTTAGGTAAAGAGATTAAGCTCTCACCGTCTTTTTCGTTTGAAGATGTATTTCTAAAGGTTAAAAACGGAGATGTTAATTTCGGTATAATTCCCATTGAAAATTCTCTTTACGGCAGCGTATTTGAGACATATGATCTCCTATTGAAATATTCTCTGCACATTGTAGGTGAATTAAATTTACAGGTTAATCACCAATTGCTCGCCAAAGAAAAATGTAAATTATCGGATATAAAAAAAATATATTCGCATCCGCAGGCATTGGGGCAATGCTCCAACTTTTTAAAATCTCTCAAGCATGTATCGATTATTCCTTCATACGATACTGCGGGATCGGCATTAATTTCAATAGAAAACAAAAAAGAAACAACGGCAGTAGTAGCAAGCAAAAATGCGGCAAAGATTTATAATTTAAAAATTTTAAAATCCAATATTCAGAATAATAAAGAAAATTTCACAAGATTTTATAGTATAAGTAAAAAAGTTGTCCGGGGGAAATTTGAGCATCCGAAATCTTCAATATGTTTTGAACTAAAGAATATTCCCGGTGCATTGTTTAAAGCATTAAGCGTATTCGCATTAAACGGGATAAACTTACTGAAAATAGAATCTCGACCTATACCGCATAAGCCATTCCAATATATATTTTATATAGATTTTGCCGGTTCGACGGAAGAGCCCAGAATCAAGCTGGCAGTAAAGCATTTAAATGATTTTTCACTAAGTATGAAAATTCTCGGTACTTATGAAAAAGGTAAAAACTTCATGAGTTAACCTAAACTTCAATTGATTTATAAAAATATCAAAAGTAAATTTGTAACAATTATTGCAGGAGTATATTGTGTCGTTCTTTAACAAAATTATAGTAGCGATAGTCCGATTGATGCCAAAAGCAATTGTCGGAATTTTCTCGCGTAAATATATTGCCGGTGAGACACTAGAAGAAGCCGTTAAGCTGGTAAAAGATCTAAACGCAAAAGGAATTTTTGCGACTATAGACGTCCTTGGCGAATCAATAAAAAATAAAAAAGAAGCCATGGATGCAAAAGAGAAGTGTTTTGAAGTCATCGATACCATTAAAAATAATAATTTAATGGCAAATCTATCGATGAAACCGACCCAAATGGGTTTGAATTTAGATGAAAAATTTGCTTACGAGCAAATAGAGCAAATAGTTGCTAAATCAAAAGAGATAAATAATTTTGTCAGGTTAGATATGGAAGATTCGCCATACACCGATAAGACTTTTGATTTACTTAAAAAGCTGAGAGCGAAATATGACAATGTCGGAGTAGTCGTACAGGCAAAATTAAAAAGGACTTACGATGATGTCATTGAATTAAATAAACTGAAAACAAATTACCGTTTATGCAAAGGTATTTATATAGAGCCGGTAAATATCTCGTATCGCGATAAGCAGATGATCCGTGATAATTATCTAAAGGTACTAGAGGCAATTTTAGTAAACGGAAGTTATGTAGGCATAGCTACACACGATGAATATCTAATAGACGAAGCTTATAAATTAATTAAGAAATTAAATATTCCGAAAGATAAATTTGAATTCCAAATGTTATTAGGAGTTAGAGAAGATCTAAGGGATAAAATAAATTCAGACGGGTATAAAATCAGAATTTATGTACCATTCGGTAAAGACTGGTATGCATATTCTGTCAGGAGACTGCAGGAGAATCCTCAAATTGCCGGTCATATTTTTAGAGATATATTCACAATCAGATAATGAATGTAATAGGAATTGAAAGTTCATGTGACGAGACCTCGGTAGCTATTATCAAGGATAATATACTTGCGTCCAATTTAATATCATCACAGGATTTTCATTTCAATTTCGGCGGAGTTGTACCGGAGTTATCCAGCAGAGCGCATCTTCAAATAGTTCTTCCGTTAGTTAAGAAAGCGCTTGCCGAATCAAAACTGGAATTAAATGAAATTGATTTAATATGCGCGACAGCAGGTCCCGGATTAATCGGAGCACTTTTGGTAGGGTTGACTTTTGCCAAAGGATTGGCATTTTCCCTTAATAAAAAATTTGTTGCAGTTAATCATATTGAAGGACATATATTTTCCGGATTTTTGATGGAGCAAAAGCCAAAATTTCCTTATCTGGCAGTAGTTGTATCCGGAGGACATACACTTCTTCTTTTAGTTGAAGATTATATGAAAATTGTAAAATTAGGAACCACAGTTGATGACGCAGCGGGAGAAGCTTTTGATAAGGTTTCTAAAATGCTCGGGCTTGGTTATCCGGGCGGACCAAAGATTCAGGCGGCATCACTGAAAGGGAATCCGGACAAGATTAATTTTCCAATAGCTGAATTGAAAGACAGGTACAATTTTTCATTTAGCGGGTTAAAAACATCCGTACTTAGATATTTGCAAAAGAATTTTCCGGACGGAGATATAAAGGAAAACGAATTATTTGATATTGCTGCATCATTTCAAAAAGCCGTAGTGAAAGCGATTACTAATAATACTGAAAAAGCAATAAATGATTTTAAGGTAAACTCCATCAGTCTTGTCGGGGGAGTTGCCGCAAATAAGGCGTTAAGAAACTCAATGATTGAATTAGGCAGGAAGAATAGCATAGATGTAGTTATACCTTCTATGGAATATTGCGGAGATAATGCTGCAATGATAGCATACCGCGGTCAAAAATTATTTGAAAACGGTATTTCTTCAGGATTTGGTGCGAGCCCTTTCCCGAGTTTAAATAATAATTCATTTATTCATCAGGGCAATGTTTAAGAAATTTTGATGGAAAATATAATATATAAAATTGAGAATGAATTAAATCAGCTTAGCGTTGAGGAAAAGAATGACATCCTTCGAAAACTAAGAGACAGTATTGATGATATAGATAAAGAGTTAGTCAGTCTAATTAGTAAAAGGACATTGCATTCGGTATTGATAGGCAGAGTAAAGCGATCTTTGAATTTGCCAACATATAATCCAGAGCGAGAAAAGGAAATAAGCAGAAGGATATCATCCTATGTTGAAGAGCCGCTTGGGAAAGAAGCGCTTTTGAGGATTTATGAAAGAATTATTGATGAATCTCGAGCAATACAGAGGGAGGAGTTAAATAAAGGCAATATCTTCAAAATATCATCGAAGAAAATGAAAATAAGTATTAAAAAACTGCTGTCTAAAAAGGATTTTTTTTCAATAATTATCTTCTTTTTTTTTGTCTTCTCGCTTCTGGCATATACATTCTTACCTGGAT
>JAJYOQ010000464.1 GCA_021796135.1 Bacteroidota bacterium | reverse complement strand
TAATATCCACTTACTATCTCAGTCGATGATTAATCCCTATGCGGGACTCCTTCGATATGACACAAAACCAATTGTCATTTCGACGACCGAAGGGAGGAGAAATCCCATATAGAGCTTAAAAACACGAGCTGAACATGGGATATCTCAGTCGAGGACTCCTTCGATATGACAGGGGAAGCAAATGTCATTTCGACGACCGAAGGGAGGAGAAATCCCCTGTACAAGCCCAACACTCATAATAACCACTTACTATCTCAGTCGACAAGAGTACTCGTTCATCTGATAAATGATGGCAACTCTATTATCGTGAACTCGAATGGACAGGCATGGATTAATCACTATTTCATCCTTTTGGACTATTTATTTACAACCCTGTTCTTAATATAATTATAATATTTAATTATCAAAGAAGAGGTTTCATATATACCAGATCAATAATAAAGAAAGCTTGAAAACTATTAAGGAAAAGATTCAGCAAACCTATCCACTTATAACTGAAGACCATCTAAATTCAAGCAATGACGATGAATTTCATCTATATAGGATTAATCCCTTTTTCATCCTTTAGATGCATTTTTATTTGAACACTATTATTATACTTTTTTATAATGAAAAACAGCTTTGTAAGAATTGAATTTTCTAATTCGCAATTCTCATTCTAGTTTTTAACATTTATATATAAACGAAAATAAAAATAGGTGTTGATATGATCCGCAAACTTCAAGTCGGAATAATTGACCTTGTATCAAAAAAGCCAAATAAAAAATTATTCGCACGCATAATGAACGCGAATTTTGCGAGCATAATGCCTCAAGTTGTAGGAGTGTGGTGTGAAGAAGAGGGACATAACGTTACCTATATTTGTTATACAGGTAAAGAAGATTTAATAAAAGAGCTTCCGCAAAATGCAGATATAATATTTATCGGTTCATTTACCGAAGCCGCACAAACAGCTTATGCTTTAAGTAATCTTTTGCGGTCGCGCGGCGCTGTTACTGTATTAGGAGGACCGCACGCACGTTGCTACCCTGAAGATGCTGTAAAGTATTTTGATTATGTTGCAGGATTTACGGATAAAAATATTATTCGTGAAATTTTATATGATTGTTCACCACACCGCCCCACCGGTTTACATCTCACCGCTCAAAAGCAGCCTTTATCACTTCCGGGAGTAAAGGAACGATGGAAATTTATTGAACCAACTCTAATGAAAGCTCCGCTAATAAAAATGGTTCCCATGCTCGGCAGTTTAGGTTGCCCATATACATGTAGCTTTTGCATTGATTCAACTGTAACGTATCAGCCGTTAGACTTTGATATTATGAAAGAAGATTTATCGTTTCTTCTTACCAAGTTTAAACGACCTCTCGTGGGATGGCACGATCCAAATTTTGGGATCCGGTTTAACGAATATATGGATGCAATTGAAGAAGTTGTACCCGAAAATAGCATAGATTTTATCGCAGAAAGCAGCTTATCTCTATTATCCGAACCGCACATGAAACGGCTTAAACGGAATGGATTCGGAGCTATGCTGCCGGGAATAGAATCATGGTTTGATCTTGGAAATAAATCAAATACAGGCAGCATGACCGGGATGGATAAGGTTAGACATGTTGCGGATCAGGTTAATATGATCTTGCGTTACATTCCTTACGTTCAAACTAATTTCGTTCTGGGCCTTGATGTTGACGAAGGTGATGAGCCGTTTGAACTCACTAAAAAATTCGTAGATTTGACGCCCGGTGCATTCCCCGGTTACTCACTTCTATCTGCATTCGGACAGGCAGCTTCTCTCAACTTAGAATATCAACAACTAAACCGGGTAATTCCGTTTCCATTTCATTTCCTGGATAATAATCATGCAATGAACGTTAAGCCGAAAAATTATTCCTGGCAGGATTTTTATTCCCATATTATCAGTCTTGGCGAGCATACATTTTCGTGGAGCGCCATCATAAAGCGTTTAATTTCTACTAATGCATTCATCCCGCGATGGATGAATGTTGTAAGGGCAGTATCCGAAGAAGGATCCGGGAGGATTGCATTCAATAAAGGAATCCTAATGCATCTCAATTCAGATACTCAATTCCGTGATTACTTTGAACAAGAAACAACAGTGCTTCCGCAATTCTATAAAAATATCATTAAAAATGACCTGGGACCTCTGTGGAATTGGCTTCCCGAAGGCGCGATATTCCATGATCAGAATGCATATCTAAAAACTTCGGTGGAACGAATTGCTGTATAAATAATATGTTTTCAATAACCTAAAGAGATGACAGATGAATATTCTTTTAGTATATCCGATGTATCCCGATACGTTTTGGAGTTTCAAACATGCTCTGAAATTTGTATCGAAGGATGCTAGCTTTCCACCGTTAGGGCTTTTAACAGTCGCCTCAATGCTACCGAAAGATTGGAATAAAAAGCTTGTTGATATGAATGCAAGCGAGCTGAAGGATAAAGATATTCTTTGGGCGGATTATGTTTTTATTAGTGCAATGTCAATACAAAGCGTTTCCGTAGATGAAGTAATACAACAATGTAAAAAACTAAACGCAAAAATTGTAGCAGGCGGACCTTTATTCACAAGCAGTCCGGAAAATTACCAAAACATTGATCATCTAATTCTTAATGAAGCCGAAATAACTCTGCCGGAGTTTCTTATAGATTTAAATGAAGGAAAAGCCAAACAAAAATACACTTCGGAAGATTGGGCAGAAATTACCACCACTCCCCTGCCCCTTTGGGACCTTATATCGATAAATAATTATACCTCTATGAATGTTCAGTATTCACGAGGATGTCCTTTTGATTGTGACTTCTGTGATATAACAGTCCTTTATGGAAGAAGACCGCGTACAAAAACAAAAGAACAAGTATTAGCCGAATTGGATGCATTATATATTACCGGATGGCGAGGACCTGTATTTTTCGTAGATGATAATTTCATAGGCAACAAAGTAAAATTGAAAAAAGAAATTCTGCCTGCAATTGCAGAGTGGAATGATAAAAATAAAAACCCATTTTACTTTAACACGGAAGTCTCTATTAATCTTGCGGATGATGATAAATTGATGCATCTTATGGTTAAAGCGGGTTTTGAGGCAGTGTTCATTGGCATCGAATCTCCGAATGAAGAAAGCTTGATAGAGTGTAATAAAATTCAGAATAGAAATCGCGATTTACTTTTAAGCATAAAGAAAATTCAAAAATCCGGATTGGAAGTTCAAGGAGGATTCATAGTCGGATTTGATAATGATCCGCCTACAATCTTCGATAAGCTTACAAACTTTATACAGGAAAGCGGCATTGTGACGGCTATGGTTGGGCTGCTCAACGCTCCTAGCGGGACGAAGCTTCAGAAAAGACTAATTTCCGAAGGAAGAATGCTTAAAGATTTTACTGGCAATAACACTGACTTTTCAATCAATTTTATCCCTCAGATGAATTCCGAAAAACTTATTGACGGATATAAAAAAATTTTAGATACTATCTATTCACCTAAATATTATTACGAACGTGTAATGCGCTTCATGAAAGATTTTGAGCCGAAGAAGAAGAAAGTTTTTCACCTTAATCCGAATTACATCATCGCGCTTTTTAAATCTATATTCAAATTGGGAGTGATCGGTGAGGAAAGAATTTACTACTGGAAATTATTTTTCTGGTCGCTATTCCGCAAACCGCAGTTGTTTTCCTTAGCAATATTGTTTA
>JAJYOQ010000463.1 GCA_021796135.1 Bacteroidota bacterium | reverse complement strand
TTTTGCTTAACAATTTTTACATCAACTATCACCAAAAATAATGACTCAATTGCTTATTCGTAAACCTGTAGAAGAAGTTTTTGAAGCTTTTATTGATCCAAAAATCACTACACAATTCTGGTTTACAAAAAGCAGTGGTAAACTTGAATCCGGGGAAAAAATAAAATGGGAATGGGAGATGTATGGTGCTTCAATCATAGTAGATGTAAAAATTGTTAAGCAAAAAGAACAAATTCTTATTGAATGGGGCGAGCCTTCTACTACAGTAGAATGGCTGTTTTTTCCAAAGTCTGCAGATACAACATTGGTTAAGATTTCTATTTGGGGTTTTAGCGGTACTGAGAATGAGATTTTCGCAAAAGCTATGGATTCAATGGGTGGATTTTCATTTTTGCTTGCTGATCTTAAAGCGTACCTTGAGCATAACATAAAATTAAATTTGGTAGCAGATCATAATCCGGATGCTCATATAAAATAATAAATAAAAAAGTTTTATTAACTGTACGCGCTCTTCTCTACGACATTGATGGGCATGAACTTCATCATATAAATATTATTAAAGATAAATATCTGGAATAGTGTTTAGGGTCATCAAACCCTGCCAATTGTTATTATCTTTTAACATTTCAATTTTAGCTTAAGAATGTAATATTTACAGATTCTGGTTTCTCAGAAATACTAACCTTCGAGGTTAATAACGATTTTTGCAGCATAATAGGATGTTCAAGTGATCTAAAACATATTGTTAAGCGATTAATATAAATGTTTTATCTATGTTTTATCTATATTTAATCTAAACTGTTTCCCACAAAGTGTAAAATATCTATGAATAAGATTATTATTGATTTTAATGTTGCATAAAAGTAAATATATTTTAATAAAGGGGATGATCAATACTGTATAGAATGGAAATGTTGTAAACAAATCCTGTACTAAAACACTTATAATCTTAGTTAAGGCAGTGCTTAGCAGTTTTTTGAGACTTTCGGCATTTAGAAATTTATATAAAATGTAAGTTATTTAAATATTGACATATTATTAATACAAAATATTCTTCACTATAAAATAGTCCAATATATAGAAGATGTCCTCTTTGAAGGACATAAAAGGAGTTTTCAAGATGAATGATTTAGTAGGCAAGACAATCTTACATTTTAAAATTATTGAACAGGTCGGGCAAGGCGGGATGGGCATCGTTTACAGGGCAGAGGATACAAATCTTAATAGGACAGTAGCAATTAAATTTCTCCCTCGTCAAATTGCATCGCAAAAAGAAGAAAAGGAACGATTCAAAGTTGAGGCACGTGCTGCTGCTGCTTTAAATCATCCCAATATAACTACAATTTATTCGATAGAAGAATTAGACAATGAAGCTTTCATTGTGATGGAATTTATTGAAGGAATGGAACTGAAGGATAAAATTGCTGCCGGACCTATAAAACTAAATGAAGCATTGGATATAGCACTGAATATAGCTGAGGGACTTGGGGCTGCCCATACAAAAGGAATTATACATCGCGATATCAAAAGTAGTAATATTATGATTACTTCCGGCGGAAAAATAAAGATAATGGATTTCGGGCTTGCAAAAGTAAAGGGAAGCGGGTTAACAACTGTAGTAGGAACTACGATGGGCACAGCGGCTTATATGTCACCCGAACAGGCAAGCGGAGAAAAAGTGGATCAGAGAACAGATATCTGGTCTTTTGGCGTAATTTTGTATGAATTACTCACCGGCGAACTACCATTTAAGGCTGAATATGAGGCAGCCTGGACTTATGTTGTATTAAATAAAGAACCGCTTAAACCGAGTGAATTAGATCGAAAAATTCCTGCTAATGTAGACTCATTGATACTAAAAATGCTGCAAAAAGATCGTGAAAAAAGATACTCAAGTACTGAAGAATTCATTAAAGATTTAAAACAAGTTCAAACCGACTTGCAAGACAATGCTCAAGAAAGCAAAGTAAAAGCAATCGCTGTCATTCCTTTCAATAACATAAGTGCAGAAAAAGAAAGTGATTATTTTAGTGATGGTCTTACTGAAGAACTCATAATTAATCTCTCCAGACTAAAGGACATGAGAGTAGTCTCCAGAACTACATCGATGCAATACAAAGGAACTAATAAAGGGATAAAAGATATTGGAAGGGATCTAAGTGTAAGATATATCATTGAAGGAAGTGTTAGAAAGTTCCAGGATAATCTTCGCATAACCGCACAGTTAATTGATGTTGAAAAAGATGCGCAACTCTGGGCTGAAACTTATAAAGGAAATCTGGCTGATGTATTTGAGATACAGGAAAATGTTTCCAAACAAATAGTGGATGCATTAACATTGAAACTTACTCCAATTGAAAAAGTTGGTCTTGAAAAAAGAGCTACTTTGAACTCAGAAGCTTTCGATTGTTATTTAAGAGCAAGAGATTTTCTAAATCAGAGGACAAAAAATTCAACAAATTTTGCCATTCAATTATTTCAGAAAGCTATAGAGCTCGACCCCAGATATGCAGGCGCTTATGCCGGACTAGGGGAAGCATATGCGAACTTATACCAAAATTTTGACAGCAGCGTGCAATGGCTTGACAAAGCAATTGAATCGAGTTTAAAGGCAACATCTTATGATTATAACCTTTCAGAAGCTTATTCATCATTAGCCTTAGCATATTTCTATAAAAAATCGAATACAGAAGCCTTCGAAGCAGGCAAAAAAGCAATTGAACTTGACCCTTATAATTTTAACGGCTACTGGATTCTCGGAAGAATTTATCACAGCACCGACAGGGACAAAGAAGCAGTAGCCCTTCTTCAAAAAGTTATCGAATTAAATCCTGATTTCTTTTCAGCGTATGGGGATCTTATAATTACTTTCGAACGATTGGGAGAAAAAGAAAACAGCAGCAAAATACTTAATGAAGCATTAAATATGTTTCCGAGATATCTTATTCAGCATCCTGATGATGCAAGAGCACATCTTTTTTATGCAAATAGTTTAGTTAGAGCCGGCAAGATTCAGGAAGCAAAATCTGAAGCAGCAAAAGCTGTCGAAATAAATCCTCATGATCCACTTGTACAATATAACGTCGCCTGTTTTTATGGAGTAATTGAGGATAAAAAAATGGCAATCCAGACATTAAAAAGCGCATGTGCTGCCGGTTATCAGGACTACGAATGGATTAGGCGTGATAGCGATCTGAACAGTATTAGACAAGAACCGGAATATCTTGAATTAATGAAGGGTAAATAAGAGACTAAGTATAAGCAATAACAAATTGATCCATGAAACTGTCTTTCCAAAGATCAAGAAGGGCACGAAATACAATATCATCAGTTCCCACATTCCGTGGTAGATGTTTGTAAATACCATACAAAGTTTCATTTTCTAATTTTCTAACGTAACCCTTTTCAAGATTATCTGAATTTTTTTCAACTCGTAAAAAGTCTTTTGAAAAATCACCATAAGGATCATCACGACCGCATTGATTTCTTATAAATGATGCAAAACCCATTATCTTACCCAATTATTTGCTTTCAGCTATCTACTATGTAATTTAATTTCAAACTTCAAGAAAATTCTTAATTAACAAAGTCGCATATTTTACTGCACGCCTTTAATAAATATTTCTAACAAAAAATTATTTCAATAAAACCATGTTCTTCACATCCCTGATTCTGATGGAGGAATTAAATTCAAGACTTGCTTTTCTTTGTGCATTTTTTTGAGGGAATA
>JAJYOQ010000047.1 GCA_021796135.1 Bacteroidota bacterium | reverse complement strand
GATCTATCGGAATCAAATAAGTAATGAGCAAGAACTTTGCATAGTTCAGTTTTTCCGACGCCAGTCGGTCCAAGAAAAATAAAGCTGCCGATCGGTCTGTTAACTCTTTTTAAACCGGCTCTTGTCCTTCTAATAGCTTTTGTCAGCTTTATAACTGCCTCATCCTGACCAACAATCCTTTGTTTAAGAGCATCTTCCATCTTCAACAATTTCTCAGATTCAGTTTGTGCTACGCGGTTAACAGGTATTCCCGTCATCATAGCTACTACAGTAGCAATATCCTCTTCACTAACGTCGTGAACAATATCCTTTGTTTTAGTTTCCCAGTCACGTTTTGCAATTTCTAAATCAGATTGAAGATTCCTTTCTTTATCGCGAAGGCGGGCAGCTTCTTCATAATCTTGTTTTTTAACAACGGAAGCTTTTTCTTGTCTTACCTTTTCAATTTCCTCTTCAAGAGCCAAAATATCCTGAGGGACTTCAAAATTTCCCATATGAACTCTTGAACCTGCCTCATCAATAACATCAATTGCTTTATCGGGAAGATGGCGGTCTGTAATGTATCTGTTGCTAAGTTTTACTGCTGCATCAATAGCAGCTTTTGAATATAGAACATGGTGATGTTCTTCATATTTAAATTTAATGTTGTTAAGAATTTGAATCGTTTCATCATAACTAGGCGGTTCAACCATAACCTTTTGAAATCGTCGGTCTAAAGCGCCGTCAGTTTCGATATATTTCCTATATTCGTCTAAAGTTGTGGCACCGATACATTGTATGTCTCCTCTTGCTAAAGCCGGTTTAAACATATTAGAAGCATCAAGCGAACCGGAAGCCCCGCCTGCTCCGACAATCGTATGAAGTTCGTCAATGAAAAGAATTACATCTTTTGCTTTCTCAAGCTCATTCATTAATGCTTTCATTCTTTCTTCAAATTGACCTCTATACTTTGTCCCTGCTACCAAACCAGCAAGATCTAATGTAACAACTCTTTTATCCTGCAGAATTCTCGGTACCTTCCTTTGAACAATTCTTAAGGCAAGACCTTCAGCAATTGCTGTTTTACCAACTCCCGGTTCACCTATCAAAACAGGATTGTTCTTTTTCCTTCTGCTTAAAATTTGAGCAACTCTTTCAATTTCCTTTTCTCTTCCCACAACAGGATCAAGCTTGTCTTCAATAGCAAGTTTTGTTAAATCTCTGCCGAAGTTATCCAAAACAGGTGTTTTGGTTCTTTCGATTTTTTTATCGGGAGGAGGAGTAGCAGTGCTCTCGGGACCCTTTGGATTCTTATTCGTAAGCATTGCATTTAATTCTGAACGGGCAGCATCATAGGTAACATTAAACTGATGCAAAATTTGTGTTGCAATGTTATCTTCATCTCGTAGAAGAGATAATATAAGATGCTCAGTACCAATAACATCAGCTTTATAGATTTTTGATTCAATTTGTGTGATTTTTTAAAACTTTTTCCGCTTGTTTTGTTAAAGGGATATTGCCAATAGTTAATGTCCCGCCTGAAGTTCTTACCGTATCTTCAATTGCCTTTTTTAATTTTGTTAAGTCGCAGTCAAGATTCCTTAGAATTCTTACGGCGACACCTTGTCCTTCTCGAATGATCCCTAATAAAAGATGTTCTGTTCCGATATAGTCATGACCAAGACGCAGAGCTTCCTCCCGACTTAATCGAATTACATCTTGTAGACGATCTGAAAAATTTCCTTCCATAATATTACCCAATTTTAGTTAAAACTAATAAATGTTTTATTACATTTAATTTCTATAAATATAAAGATTGATATTCCCTTAATCAAGCCGAAATAATCAACTATTATATTATGTATTTCTAATGCAAATATAGACAATTTTTACTTCGTATTGTACATCCAATTAGTGCTATAAAGCGAATATGATTTAACGCATAGTTGATTTTTCGTTAATTTTGGATGTAAAATATTATGTTATGATTTAATTAAAAAACAATTTAGTTTTAAAATCGATTTGTTATCAATTCAAGAAAATTTGTTAAATACCTGATATGTACACAAAAAGATACACTTTAAAGAGAGTTAGTACCCTAAATCAGTCTGCAGTAAAAACTGTGGATGAAAGTAAGTTTATTATAAATTATAGAGAAAAGCTAAATAAAGCTCAATTCGAGGCTGTATCATCTGTTGAAGGAGCATATTTAATTATTGCCGGGGCAGGAACAGGGAAAACAAGGACCTTGGTATATCGCGTAGCAAGATTAATAGAATTAGGTTATGATCCGAAATCAATATTACTACTGACTTTTACGAGAAAAGCAGCAAATGAAATGATGAATAGAGCATCAGTTCTTCTTGATAACAGATGTTCAAGAATAATTGGAGGTACATTTCATTCATTTGCAAATTTAAATCTTCGGAAATATGCGAAAATGAATGGACTTGATCCGTCATTTACTATTTTAGATCAAGCCGATAGCGAGGATGTCATAAATCTAATTAGGTCTCAGGCAGGTTTTGTCACCAAAGAAAAAAGGTTTCCCAATAAACAAACACTTGCCAAAGTTTACAGCTTGAGTGTTAATACTTCAAGGAATATCGATGACATAATTTATGAAGAGTATCCTCATTTTAAGGATTATATAGATAAAATCTTAGCGATTCAAAAAATATTTTCCGAATATAAACAAAAGAATAACCTTTTAGATTACGACGATCTTCTGGTTTACTTTAAAAATTTTTTATTAGAAAATGGACAGGGAGCAAGAGCACTTTTATCGTCCATTAAATTTGTTATGGTTGATGAATACCAGGACTCAAATAAACTTCAGGCTGATATTATAAGAGGGCTTACACAGCATAACAATAATATTATGGTCGTAGGAGATGACTCACAATCCATTTATTCCTTTCGCGGTGCAAGCTTTAAAAACATAATGGAGTTCCCAAAAATATTCAAGGATGTAAAAATTATTCTATTGGAAGAAAATTACAGGAGCGTCCAGCCGATATTAAATTTTACGAATCATATCTTAAAAGGGGCATTAGAGAAGTATGATAAAAAGCTTTTTTCAAATAGGAATGAAGGTGAATTACCCAGTATAATTGCCGCATCGACAGAAAACCTACAATCAAAATTCATCATTGAAAAAATTCTTGAATTGCGTGAGGAAGGCGTTCCTCTTAATGATATTGCGGTTTTATTCCGTTCGTCTTACTTTTCATTTGATCTTGAAATAGAGCTAAATAAGGGGAATATTCCATTTCAGAAATTCGGGGGAATGAAATTTATTGAAGCTGCTCACATTAAAGATGTGTTGTCTTTCTTAAGAATTGCGGCAAATCCCAAAGATGTAGTAAGTTGGTTCCGTGTTTTGCTTCTTCATGAAGGAATTGGTCCAAAAACAGCACAGAAGATTCTAGATGAACTTGCCACAGCGAAACTTACTATAACTGCTGATCCTGATTCCTCTATTCCTCTATTTCAGAAGAAGAATATAACAAAGTTATTTCAACTGTTATATAAAATTCACACAGATAAAACATTACCGTCAGAAAAACTTCAGGCAGTTTTAAACTATTATGATCCTATTTTTAAAGAAAAATATGATGATTTTAATAAACGCAAAAAAGATCTGGACATATTTCAGAATATAACGGAAAATTACAAATCACTGGATAATTTTCTTTCTGATATGGCAATTGAACCTATTATTGACAGCGTAGTTGATATTACGGGTCAGGGTAAAGAAGATGAATTTGTAACACTTTCTACCATTCACTCGGCAAAAGGTTTGGAATGGCATTCAGTATTTATAATTAATGCTGTAGAGGGATTATTCCCTTCTTCCAGATCTTCGGATAAATTAGAAACGCTTGAAGAGGAAAGAAGGCTAATGTATGTGGCTTCAACCCGCGCAAAACAGAACCTTTTTATTACGTATCCAATGAATATGTTTGACCGAGAATCGGGGATAACTCTTTCCAAACCTTCCCGGTTTATATCAGATTTAGAAAATGACCTTGTTGAAGGATGGCTGCTGGAGGAAGATTTTTAATTTTTATGATTATCATGGAAATATATATTCTAGTCACAATTTTATTAATATTCAATCTTATTATATACATTGGATTAAAATCTAAAAGACAATTATTAGATAAACAGGATAATAAAATATTTATTTCTATAGTTGTTGCTGCTAAAAATGAAAAAGAAAATATTATTTCTCTAATCAATTCAATTAAAGAAATTGACTTCCCGCAGACGCAATATGAAGTAATTATTGTAGATGATAACTCAAATGACAACACCTTCGAGATTGCCAAATCCTATTCAAATGGATTGGCTAACTTTTTTATATACACGCTAAAAGTGAAAGAATTTCCCGGGAAAAAAGGGGCATTAGACTTTGGAATTTCAAAAACAAAATATCCATACATCCTTATCACTGATGCAGACTGTATAATTCCTAAAGGATGGCTTAAAAATTATGAACTAAAGTTCAAAGAAGGTTATGATTTTCTATTTGGTATTGCTCCTTTTATTAAGGGCAATAATATAATAAATAAAATTTCATGCTTTGAAAATTTAAGAAGCTCCATACTGACTTTTGCTGCTGCTAACATTGGTTTACCTTATTCCGCAGCAGCCAGAAATTTTGGATTTAATAAACTATCATTTTATAAAATTTCCGGTTATAAAAATACAACTGAAACTTTGAGCGGTGACGATGATTTGCTTTTAAGAGAAGCCGTTAAAAATCGCCTAAAAATCGGGACTATAAACGAAAGCAGCTCTTTTGTTTATTCGTATTCAAAAAATACTTTTAAAGAATACTTTATACAACGATCGCGCCATACAAAGACCTCTTTTTATTATTTGCCGTCACGGCAGATTGCCCTGGGCATTTGGCATCTTATTAATCTGATATGTCTATTCTCAATACTATTAATTCCATTCAACATATTATTTATAATTCCTTTTGCTGCCAAACTTTTTTTAGACGTTATACAAATTATCAGTTATCAGTCATCTTTCGGATATAATTTTAAGTTAAAGGAAATATTTTTCTTTCAATTAAATTATGAAATTTTATTAGTAATAAATTTTTTTGGCGCGATATTTAAAAATGACAAATGGAAGTAGCTGCTTTGTAAATAAAAGGGAGAAAAATATTTCATTTAATGATTTGATTTGCGATACTAAAAATATATTTTTGAACCGAAAACTTTTAAGACAATTTTATGGATAATAAGGCATTAGCGCTAAAAGCTGTGGAAGCTAAAAATATTTCTCTTCCGGCATATTCAAATTTCCACGTAGGAGCGTCACTTTTAACTGAAGAAGGTAAAATCTACCTTGGCGGAAATATAGAAACCGCATCTTATAGCTTAACGATTTGCGCTGAAAGAACTGCTGTTTTCAAAGCTATATCGGAAGGAGAAAGAAAGTTTAAATCTATAGCAATTGCTAGCGATGCTCCGGGATTTTGTCCGCCTTGCGGAGCCTGCAGGCAAGTGCTTCTTGACTTATGCGGAGATATCGATGTGGTCATGATAAATAATAAAGAAGAAATTAAAGTACTTAAACTAACAGAATTATTACCGTTTGCTTTTGGTGATAAGGAATTAAAATAGAAGAATTTTTATGATGGATATTGCACCTCATTTGATGCCCAGAGAAACGGGCTGGATTGAAATTATTGCCGGTTGTATGTTCAGCGGGAAAACAGAAGAATTAATCCGGCGTCTTAGAAGAGCTACTATTGCGAAGCAGAAGGTAATGATATTTAAACCTAAAATTGATAACAGATACTCTTCTTCCGATATAGTTTCCCACAGTGAGCAAAGTCTTCCTTCGATTTTAATTGAAGATATAAATGATGTTTTAGAATACTCAAAAGAATCAAATGTTATAGGAATTGACGAAGCACAATTCTTTAGCAGCGATATTATTAAAGTTTGCAACAGATTGGCAAATGACGGCAAAAGGGTAATTGTTGCCGGTCTTGACCAGGACTATCAAGGAATTCCTTTTGAACCTATGCCGCAATTATTAGCAATAGCAGAATATATAACAAAAACCCTTGCAATATGTGTAAATTGCGGTAATCCAGCCGATAAAACTCAGCGAAAAATTGTTACTTCCGAAAGAGTTGTAGTCGGAGCTTCAGATATATATGAAGCTCGCTGCCGAAAATGCCATTATATTCCAAAAGAAATTTAAAGTAAATATATGTATATAGAATCAATCTTAAGGGGTGTATTAGGGATAGTCCTAATTACCGGAATTGCATTCCTATTTTCAAATAATAAAAAGAAAATTGATTGGCGCTTGGTAATAATCGGGCTGCTTATGCAGCTTGCTATTGCAGTATTAATTATTCATGGTGAAACATTAAGAAGCTGGTTTTTCCCTCTAGGATGGGTGAAGGATATTGTTAATTGGTTAGGAAATGCAATTGTCGCGGTGTTAGGGTTCACCACCGAAGGGAGCAAATTTGTCTTCGGTAAACTTGCAGATGGATTCAGTCAGGACAGCATCGGATTCTTTTTTGCATTTCAAGTATTACCGACAATAATATTTGTTTCAACTCTTACAGCGCTTCTTTATTATTTTGGTATTCTTCAATTAGTCGTCAAAGGCATGGCATTTATTATGTCAAAGCTATTAGGAATAAGCGGTGCCGAATCATTATCAAACACAGCAAATATATTTCTCGGACAAACCGAAGCTCCGCTTTTGATAAGACCATATATAGCTAAAATGACCAATTCAGAAATTTTAACAATTATGATCGGAGGAATGGCTACTATTTCAGCCGGTGTAATGGCAAGCTATAGCCAAATACTTGGGCAAGCCTATTCTCAATTTGCAAAAATTCCTTTAGCTGCGGCTCAGCTTAAATTTGCAGTAGATCTTCTAGCCGGCAGTACAATGGCTGCACCTGCTTCAATAGTTATAGCTAAGATATTATTTCCGGAAACATCAGAACCAGTTACAAAAGGGACAGTTAAAATTAAAATTGAAAAGTCATCTTCAAATGTTATAGAAGCCGCTGCTACAGGCGCTTCAGACGGTCTTCATCTAGCGCTGAATGTCGCCGGTATGTTGATTGCTTTTATAGCTTTGATCGCAATGTTTAATTATATTTTGCAAAATCTCGGTAATAATTTTGGAATTAATTCAATGCTGCAGGCGAATTTTGGACAACCTCTCTCGATGCAGCTAATCTTTGGTATTTTGCTAAAATATGTAGCAATTGGAATAGGAGTTCCGGTAAAAGATGCACTCCAATTTGGAAGTTTAATCGGAACTAAAACCGTTATAAATGAATTTGTTGCATATGTAGATTTAGCAAATATTATAAAAACCGGAGCGCTAAGCGATAAAACGATTACGATGGCAGCTTATGCATTATGCGGATTTGCTAATTTTTCCTCTATTGCGATTCAAATCGGCGGCATAAGTCCAATGGCTCCGAATAGAAAATCTGATATTGCTTCTCTAGGACTTAAAGCAGTTCTTGGAGGTGCATTAGCTACACTAATGACAGCTACTTTAGCAGGCATATTAGTCTCATAATGTTCAATTTAAATTTTAAATACAAAACTATTATTGAACAACTTCTAGAAGAATTTCCGGAAAAACCGGAATTAGCTATTATTCTAGGAAGCGGATTGGGAGATTTTGCATTAAGCATTAATATTATAAAATCCTTAAATACTAACACGATTCCCGGCTATCCCGAGTCTACTATTCCCGGTCATGAAGGGAAAATTATATTTGGGGAATATAGCGGGAAAAAAATCCTGCTCTTTCAAGGACGAATTCATTTTTATGAAGGATACTCTTTGAATGAATGTATTCTCCCGGCTTTTGTGTCTTATAAATTAAATGCAAAGAATATCCTTTTTACTAATGCTGCAGGCGGAATAAATTCCGAATTTAGCCCGGGCGATTTGATGTTAGCTACTTCTTTTAATGGTATAAATATTAAAAAGGAGCTTGCAGAACTAATCGGATTACCTTCAATAATAGCTAAGAATAACTTTCGGGATTTCCCTTCGAATGAATTAAATAAAATTATTCTTGATGCCGGTGAAGCAGAGCAAATTAAAATTAAACAAGGAGTCTATTGGTACAGCAAGGGACCGAGCTATGAAACACCTTCCGAAATTAATATGATTAAAAAATTTGGGGGAGATGCCGTTGGCATGTCCACTGTCCATGAAGCTATTTTTGCAGGTTATTTGGGCTTAAAAGTTTCTTCTATTTCTTGCATTACAAATTATGCAGCAGGAATTTCTGATAAAAAACTTAATCATTCAGAAGTTACCGAAACAGCAATGCTTGTTAAAGATAAATTTGAAAAATTAGTAAAAAGGGTTATTATTAGTTAAAATGCTAAAATATCATCAAAAAAATAATAAAAATATTTTTGATTTAACCTTGACATTTTTTGTCTGAGATCATATATTTTAACCATGAAAATTACATTAAATAAAATTCTCCTATCTTTATTGCTAATATCATCTGTTTTTGCAGGTGCATATATCTATAATTTTAATGTAACTAACGAAGGGGATAATATTAAAATTGAATGGAACACCGGACAAGAATCAAACTTAAAAGATTTTGTTATTCAACGCCGTACAGCGCAGACAAGTTCATTTACTGATCTTGCAACTCTTCAACCTCAGGGCAGCAATTCATATTATTCCTATGTCGATAGAGCCGCTTATAAAACTACCGATGTCTTTTTCGTATACCAGTTAAAAATAGAAGATAACGATGGTACTGTTACTTATTTGCAAAAGCCAATCTCGCATAGCATATCTGCAGTTAAAAGAACCTGGGGCAGTATTAAAGCAATGTTCCGGTAAACGAAATTTGGATTTCTTAAAATCAAGCGTTGATTTAATCTATATCCTTTTATTACTTCCCATGCAAATAGAAATCAAGCCTCTCTGATGAAAAATTACCTTCTTGCTCTAATAAGCATATCCTTTACTTTGTTATTACTTTCCGGATGTGCAACAAGCGGAAGAATAGCAAAATCAAATAATATCTCAAAGAGTTTAACAAGCGAAAATAATTTAATTAGAGTACTACTGGATAATAGAAATTCCGAAATGGCATTTGTCATTCAGTCTCCTGTTATCCTTTATAAAGAAAATTCACCGGTTGCAGTGATTAAGC
Source organism: Bacteroidota bacterium (assembly GCA_021796135.1). The sequence goes on along the minus strand of JAJYOQ010000047.1, from coordinate 6,331 downwards.
GAGGAAATGTTGTTAAGTTTTCCGGAAACGGGAATTCAATAAATCTATATATAAAAGGAAAAAGCTTCGAAGCTGAATATTTTCTGCTTAAACCTGATGATTTAGGATTAGTTGAATTTAAAAATCATAAATATCGCGGGATTATTAAATTAATCAGTAATGGCAGTTCCATTTCTGCTATAAATGAAGTATCTCTTGAAGATTATATCAGGGGAGTAATACTCGCAGAAATGCCTACAGGGAAAGGGAACGAGTATTTAGAAGCGCTTAAAGCTTTCGCTATTTGTGCCAGGACTTATGCAGTTTCAAGATTAAATAAATCTCATACTTTTGATGTATACCTTGATACTCGTGATCAAGTATATGCCGGATTTAGCAAAGGGATAAATATTATTAATCGAGCTGTTGATGAGACAAAAGGAATGATCTTAACTTATGATAATCAGCCGGCAATTGTTTTCTATAGCGCCTCTTGCGGAGGTCATACTGCAAACGTAAAAGATGTTTTCACCGGAAACAATGAACCTTATTTGCAAGGAGTTGAAGACGGAGATCCGCCAAATTGTTCAATAGCACCAAATTTTAATTGGACTGAAACTTATTCATCACAAGAATTTATAAGCAAGTTAAGATCTTCCGGTTATTTAGGCGAAGGTGACTATATGCTCCGAAATGTTGCTGTGGAAAGCAGGAATTCCTCCGGCAGGGTTGAAGATCTTTTAATAGAATTATCAACTGATAGCGGTGAAAAAAAAATTAATATTCCCGGCAATAAAATTAGAACAGCTATTCATAATCAAGACAATGGTAATATTTTAAGAAGCACAATGTTTAAAATTAGCTATACTGGTAATCAAGTAATTATTAAAGGGAAAGGGAACGGGCATGGAGTAGGACTTTGCCAATGGGGCGCTATTTCCCAGTCAATCAGGGGCAGAGATTACAAACAAATTTTATCTTTTTATTTTCCGGGAACCTCAATAGGGAAAATCAATGATTCCAAATAAAATTCCTTTTTATTTAGCTTCGAAATCACCTCGAAGGAAAAAACTCCTTAAACAATTAAATATAAATTTTAAAACTTTAAGCTTTGAAATAGATGAAAAATTAATTTATGGAGAATCGGCAAAACAAACTGTAATGAGACTGTCGAGAGAAAAATTAGAAAAAGCTTTAACAAAGGTTAAGCAAGGTATAATATTAACGGCAGACACCATTGTAGTATTGAATAATGAAATAATCGGAAAGCCTTCGAATAAAAAAGAGGCAGAAAAATTTCTAAAAAAATTAAGCGGACAAACTCATTTGGTATATACCGGATTTACCATCTATAATTCATTTACTGATAAAATTATTGTGGATTACGAAATTACAAAAGTGACTTTCCGTAAATTAACAATTCCGGAAATAAGAGATTACGTCCTGACAAACAGTCCAATGGACAAAGCAGGAGCCTACGGAATACAGGATGACTTCGGTGCAGTCTTTGTTAAAAAAATAAATGGTGACTATTATAATGTTGTAGGTTTACCATTATTCAAGGTATATCAAGCACTGCTGAAGGTACTTTAAATTGCTAAAAAAAATTAAACAGAAAATATTGTTTTCTTTAGCAGCAGCGGGAATTTTATATCTTGGATTTTCTCTTTATGCCAATTTTAATAATTTACTTATTGTTTTCCAGCATTTTAACTGGCTCTGGCTGCCGTTTTTACTGATTTTATCTTTAATCAATTATTGCATCCGGTTTTTGAAATGGGATTATTACCTTCATCTTCTTAAAATAAAAATAAAAAGAATTGATTCATTTTCCATTTTCATGTCTAACCTGATTATGAGTATTACGCCGGGAAAAATGGGAGAACTTTTGAAATCCTATTTGGTCAAAGAAATTTCCGGAGTTCCCGTTAGTAAAACATTTCCTATCGTTTTTATTGAGAGAATTACGGATTTTATTTCGCTAGTAATTATAACTCTGGTCGGAGCATATTTCTATGACTTTGGCAGAAGTATAATCATTGGCGTAGGTATATTTTTTATTTTAGTGGCAATTATTTTAAGTAACCGGAATTTAGCCGTACCGATAATTAAAATTTTTGAAAAAATTGATTTTTTAAAAAAACATTTACAAAGTATTCATAATGCTTATGAAACTTCTTACAAGCTGCTTCAGCCGCTTCCATTATTATATATGACTATCCTGGGAGTTGTCTCATGGTCATTCGAATGTTTTGCTTATTTCATAATACTGAGTAATTTTGGAATGAATGTTAATTATTTGTGGGCGTCATTTAGTTACGGATTTGCAATAATTGTTGGAGCGATTTCAATGTTGCCCGGCGGTTTAGGGATTACCGAAGGTTCACTGACATTTATGCTGATCAGAAATAAATTCCCGAAAGATTTGGCTGTGGCTACAACTATTTTAATTAGAATAGTTACACTTTGGTTTGCAGTATTAGTCGGAATAATTAGCGTAACAATTTATCAAAACAGATACGGTAAAATTACTGTAGATTCAATTCAGGGTAATTAGATTTATCTCTTATCATGTGTTGAAGCGCTCTAAGTAAGTAAAATCGTTGAATTTTGAGAAAAATTCATACAGAATATGTAATAAAACAGAATTATATAAACCGCTTTTCCTTGATTTTCAGAAGGGTGGTTATTATATTCATCTAGAAAAAATATCAATAAAAGGAGATATTATGTCTAAAGATAACAATTCAGGAAAAAACTTCTTAATCGGTCTTATAGCCGGTGGAGCAGTTGGAGCAATAATAGCGTTATTGTATGCTCCAAAAAGTGGAAAAGAATTACGCAACGATATAAAACTGAAAACAGACGGAATGTTGGATGATGCTGATCGTTACTTAGCCGATGCAAAAGATAAGGCTAACAATTTGATCAATGAAGGCAAAAAGAAATCGGAAAAATTAATTTCTGATGCCAAGTCAAAATCCGACGAATTGCTGAAAGATGCAGAAAAAGTTTTTAGTGATGCAAAATCTAAGGCAAATACTGTTATTTCTTTAGGTAAAGATACAATTGCCGTTGAAAGCGATAGATTGAAATCCGCATTCAAAGCAGGTGTTGATGCTTATAAAAGCACTAAAGAAGCATAACTAAATAACTTAAGAAATATATGGAAATTATCATCTCAATTGTTGAAATACTGCTGCTGCTTTCTGCAAGCGCATTATGTATTGCCTTAATTGCTTATTTAAATCGAGTTACTAAATCTGTTAAAGGAATTGAAGATAGCCTTAAGGATATTTCTACTCAAATTAAACCTTTGATTTCCTCTACAACTATTCTAAGTGAAAAGCTTAATTATATTTCTGAGGAAATTAAAGAACAAGTTTATATTGGGAAAAATATAGTTACGGAAGTTAAAGATCGTGTTGATACTATTTTGGACATCGAGGAAAAAATTAGAGGTGGCTTTGAAACATCTATTTTTGATTTGATTAAAAATATTACTGCCGTCTCTAATGGAGTAAGCACTTTTTGGTCCGCCTTCAAAAGAAAATAATAATCTAAATAATTTATTGTCTCACCTTTGAATCTAAGGAGGAATACCCTTGAAAGAGTACGGTGCGGAATCAATCCGAAATATTGCATTAATAGGTCACGGCGGCAGCGGGAAGACCACTCTAGCCGAAATCCTTTTATATACAGCCGGTGTTACAAATAGAATCGGCACAATCGCAGAAGGAACTACAACATCAGATTACACTCCTAACGAAATCGAAAAACAAATCTCAATCTCTACTTCACTCTTAAATTTTGAATGGAATAACTCAAAAGTTAATGTATTGGATACACCCGGTTATGCTGACTTTTTGGGTGATGTAAAAACTGCTATGCGTGTTTGTGATACTGCAGTTATGGTACTAAAATCATTTGAAGGAGTTGAAGTTGGATCGGAAATTTCCGGTAAATTTGTCGATGAATTCGGTTTGCCCTCAGCAATAATCATAAATAAAATAGACAACGAACATTCTTCATTTTCTCGAACTGAATTGCAGGCAAAGGACAGATTATCTTCCGGAGCTATTGTAGTTACTTTCCCCGTAAACGAAGGAACTTCATTTGATACTGTAATAGATGTGATTACAATGAAAGCTTATCAGTATGGTGAAGCTGGTTCCAGAAAAGTTACTGAAAAAGAAATCCCGCAGGATTTATTACCCGTTGCAGAAAAATATCGAACTGAATTAGTCGAAAAAGTAGCCGAGACTACTGAAGAGTTAATGAATAAATATTTAGAAGAAGGCAGTTTATCTCAGGACGATTTTAACAACGGAATTACTCTTGCATTGATTAAAAGAAATTTATCTCCTGTTTTTGCGATATCAGCACAAAAAGCAGTAGGAATAAATAACTTTATGAACTTTGTTTCCAGATATTTCCCTACTCCTTTAGATCGAGGAGGAGAAGAAGCGACGCTTAAGGATAGTAAAAATAAAATTCTTCTTAAACCTGACGCAAAAGGAGAACCTGTCCTATTTATTTTTAAGACAATTTCAGAACAGCATGTCGGTGAACTTTCATTATTCAAAGTTTACTCCGGAACTATATCTGCCGGAATGGACTTTACAAATCAAAATAATAATAAATCAGAAAGACTTAGCCAGCTTTCGGTACTTAATGGTCATAATAGGACTGATGTTTCAAAACTAAGTGCCGGTGATTTAGGTGCAGTCGTAAAGTTGAAGGATACGCATACAAATAATACTTTAGTTTCTAAAAATCTTTCGGTAATTATTAAGCCAATTGTATTTCCGGATGCAGTAATAAGGAGCGCCATAATTCCAAAAGCAAAAGGAGACGAAGATAAAATAGCATCAGGGCTTCATACCCTGCACGAGGAAGATCCTTCCTTCAGCGTTAAATTTGATCCTGAAATATCACAGACCATTATTTCCGGTCAGGGTGAACTTCAACTTAGTCTTGCAGTAAAAAGATTAAAAGAAAGATATGATGTTGAAGTAGATCTTGTCGAACCCCATGTACCATATCGCGAAACAATTAAAGGTAAAGTTGAAGACGCAGAATACAAGCATAAAAAGCAGTCCGGAGGCAGAGGTCAATATGGGCATGTGCATTTTAAAATGAATCCTCTTCCGAGAGGGAAGGGGTTTGAATTTGTAAATGCAATAGTTGGAGGAGTGGTTCCGGGAAGATTTATTCCTGCCGTTGAAAAAGGAATTATTGAAACCATGCAAAAAGGAGTCTTATCAGGTAACCAAGTAGTAGATGTACAGGTAACTTTATTTGATGGTACCTATCATGATGTTGACTCGGATGAAATGTCCTTTAAGTTAGCAGCATCTCAATGCTTTAAAAAGGGATTCATGGAAGCCAAGCCATGTCTGCTCGAACCGATATATGAAATGGAAGTTACAATTCCTGAAGAATATATGGGAGATGTAATGGGAGACATTTCCAGCAGAAGAGGAAAAATTTTCGGGATGGATTCGGACGGACATTTTCAAAAAATAAAAGCACATATTCCCCTAGCCGAGCTTTATAAATATTCTTCTAATTTGCGAAGTTTAACTCAAGGCCGCGGAAGTCATAGGATACAGTTTGCATATTATGAAGAAGTTCCGAAAGAAATAGAACAAAAGATTGTTGACGAATATAAAAAGTCCAGAGAAGAAGGACACTAAATTAATGAGCGGTACATAAGCCGCTCTTTTATTTTTAAGAGGTAATATGGAAAAACTTTGGTCACCATGGCGTTCTCAATATATAGATACAATTAAAGAAAGGAATCCCGCAAGTGCATGCTTCCTTTGCGATGCCGTTGAGCAGAGCCCACTGGATATGAATAACTTTTTAATATACAAGGGTGAGACTACTTTTACTATAATGAATCTCTACCCATACAATAATGGTCACCTTATGGTAGTTCCTAACCGTCATCTTAGTAATTTTGCGGAGTTATCCAAGGAAGAAAATATGGAAATCATGGAAGCTCTTCAAAAAGCACAATTAGCTTTGACGGATGTTTTAAAACCGGAAGGATTTAATATCGGAGCCAATTTAGGCAAAGTAAGCGGAGCCGGAGTCGACGATCATATTCACTTTCATATCGTTCCTCGATGGAACGGTGATACTAATTTTATGCCTATTTTAGGCGAGGTTAAGATCATCTCGCAGGATCTTTTAGTTACAAAAGAAAAGCTTCTCAAAGCTTATTCAAAATTGAAGTAAAAATATTATGATCAAAAATGTTACGCTTTTATTTCTTATATTTTTATTATTAAATTCTACCGGATGCAGAAAGAAGACAGAAAACTTAAATATATTAGTCTTGAAG
>JAJYOQ010000046.1 GCA_021796135.1 Bacteroidota bacterium | reverse complement strand
AATTGGATGTATTCTTCTAACCCTTGTTTTAAATGCTGGGGATATATTAACATATTGAAAAGGAAAAGAAGCGAAAAATATTTTACAATACGTAAAAATAATTTCATAATAAAAAACTTTATCTTAATTATTTATAAAACAATAGGTATTATATTATAAATAAAAAAATTATAAAAAGGATTTATTTTTTATTATCCAGAGAAATTCTTTTTTCCAGAATATGATCAATAATTTTATAATCTTTAGCTTCGGAAGGAGACATAAAATTATCTCGATCGCAATCTTTTAATATTTCATCGTAAGTCTTGCCTGTATGAGAAGCCAAAATATTATATAGAGTTTCCCTTGTTTTCATCATTTCTTTTGCATGAATCTCAATATCAGATGTCGTTCCTTGCATTCCTCCAATTGAAGGCTGATGAATCATTATTCTGGAATTAGGCAAGCTGGACCTTTTCCCGTTTGCTCCGCCTGCTAATAAAATTGCGCCCATACTTGCTGCCAAGCCGACACAAATTGTTGCAACATCTGGTTTGATATACTTCATTGTATCATATATAGCAAGTCCGGCACTAACACTTCCTCCCGGCGAATTAATATAAAGATTAATATCTTTTTCTGAGTCTTCTGCTTCGAGGAATATAAGTTGTGCAATTGTTAAACTAGCAATATGATCATCAATCGGAGAGCCGATAAAGATTATTCTTTCCCTCAAAAGTCGGGAATAAATATCCATCCCTCTTTCACCGCGTCCGGTTTGTTCAATTACATAAGGAACTAGCTGATTATAAAATTCTATATTGTTATTCATTTGAATCCTCAATATTATTTTCTTTGTTATCTTCTTTGGTATTAATTAAAGGTACAACTTTATTATTATCTTTCAAAAATGTCATCAATTTAATATCTGTAAGTCTATTCCTGAAATTTGTTGAATTGTAATATGCTAATATTTTTTCTATATCAATTCCGGTTTCGGTAGCATCCTTTTGGGCATGTTCATTGATTTCAGACTCGGAAATTTCTATATGCTCTTTTTCTTTAATTGCAGAAGAAATAAGGTACCATTTTACTTCAAATTCAGCTGCCTTAGCATTCCTAGTCTCTGATTCCTGCCTATTAAATTTCTTATAGCCGCTTTTTTTCGAATTAGCTTCTTCTTCTTTTATAATTTCTTCTAAAAATGATGTTACCATCGTCTTTGGGGGAGTAAATTCATTATTAATAATAATTTGTTGAATCAATCCATTTCTGTAATAATCATCATTTTGTCTTTTTATTTCATTATCTAAATCAGACTTAATTTGATCTCTCATTTCTGTTTCATTGGAAGATTTTCCTTTTGTAATTTGCTTTACAAAATCATCACTTAATTCAGGAAACACCAACTTTGTAATTTTATTAATTGTTGCCGAATAACCGAAATATTCCGATATTTTTTTCTCTTCCGGACTATTTGAATTTTCGATTCTTTCATCATTAAATGAAAATTGAAATGTTTCTCCGGTGCGTTTACCTTTTGCATTCTGAACAATTTCTTTATTTATTCTTTCATTTGAAAGATCTAATTGCATTTTCTCTGACTTTGATCCTGTATATACTTGCCCGTTTTCATCAATTCTAATAATTTCAACGTCTAGGATATAATTATTATTTTCACCTACTTCAGTGGCTTCAACTTTTTCTGCGTTAGATTTGAGCAAATTCTTTATTTCATATTCAATATCTTCGTCCTGAAGTTTAAAATCCGGTACTTTTATTTCAAGTCCAGTATAATTTTTGACATCAAGCTTTGGAAGAGTTTCATATTTCACTTTAAACTTAAAATCTTCATCCCTTTTAAAATTTATATCAACAATCACAGGTCTACCGATTATGTGCAAATGATTTGAATCTGAAACCTCATAAAATTTTGTGCTGGCAATTTTTTCAGCAGCTTCAGAATCTAAGGCAGTACCATAGATTTTCTTAATCATGGAGACAGGAGCTTTCCCTTTACGAAATCCAGGGAGTTGAATTTTTTTTGTACTTGCTAAGATTTCCTTATCTAGGTCGTTTTTAATTTCATCAAAAGAATAAGTAATTTCAATTTCTTTTTCTGAATCAGATAGTTCATTAATGTTGAATTCCAAATTAGCCTCTATTAAATTTAAAAAATGTAGATTAAGTGCGAGAACGGGGACTCGAACCCCGACACCGGTTAGGTACTAGATCCTAAGTCTAGCGCGTCTACCAAATTCCGCCATTCTCGCATTAATTGTTAAAAAAACCTTTATTAAAGAATTTTATCTTTATTATAGAGATTTATTAATAATCTTTTAAAATTAAAGCATTTTTCATTCAAAACAAAAGATAAGTTTTCTTGATTTTTAAATGTTTCAGATAGACTTTATCTAAAATATGTGTTAATAATCATATTTGCTTGAACATTGTTTATTATATTGAAAAGACCTTAATTTTAATATTAAATGAAGATGATTTAGAATTTTTATCCTGTCAATCAATTATTAAGCATTTAAAAATTAAAGTAATTATCTTTACTTTCCATATTAATCAATAATCTATTAAAATTTATTATTTTATGAAATATTCGTATTTATCTAGGTCTGAAGTTGGACTAAAAAGATTCGACAATGAAGATGCCATTGGCATTGCAGAAATTGAAGGTGGATTGCTAGCTATTGTATGTGATGGTTTAGGCGGGAATAAAGCAGGAGAAGTTGCCTCAAATCTTGCGATAGAAACCATTATTAATGATTTCAATGAATTATCTAATGATATAGATTGGCTTGAGAAAATACGTATATCTATTTTAGATGCTAATAAAGCTGTCTATGAAAAATCATTATCGAATTTTGAATATAAGGGTATGGCTACTACTGCCGAGGTTTTATTCTTGAAAGATGACTCAGCTTATTGGGGGCATGTGGGAGATTCAAGAATATATTTCTTAAAGAATAATAAAATTCAAAAAATAACTAAAGATCATTCACTAGTACAAAAACTTCTCGATGAAGGTTACTTAACTTTAAAGGAAGCAGAAAATCACCCCAATAAAAATATTATAATGCGTGCAGTCGGAGAACAGCAGGATATAGAAATTGATCTAAGCAAACAAAGGAATGACAATAATGAACAGAATAAATATTTCTTATGTTCTGATGGTGTTACTGCAGTTATTAATGATGAAGAGCTTCAAGATATTTTAAGAAATACTGACCTTGATGTTATTTCAGAGATTCTATTTAATATTATAATTGAAAGAGGAGCGCCGGATAATTTTTCTTTTATTATTATTTCGATCGGAGAATAAATGACTGGCAATGTTATAGAACATTATAAAATAGTTTCTGTTTTGGGCGAAGGCGGAATGGGTATAGTTTACAAAGCCTTTGATCTAAAACTTGAAAGATATGTCGCCGTCAAAATCCTTAGTAAAGAAGCACAAAACAATCCCCAGTTCATTTCTAGGTTTAAAAGAGAGGCAAAAAACCAGGCTAAACTCAATCATCCTAATATTGTTCCCGTTTATGGATTTACCGAAGAGAGAAACATGTTAGGGATAGTAATGGAGTTTGTTGAAGGGGAAACCTTAGAAAATATAATTCAAAAGAAAAGCAGATTAAATCTTAAAGAAGCAATTCAAATTATTAAACAAATATTAGAAGGAGCGGGTTATGCTCACTCAAAAGGTTTTGTGCATCGTGATATTAAACCTTCAAATATTATAATTACACCGGAAGGCGTAGTTAAAATCATGGATTTTGGAATTTCAAAATCTATAAATGAATCTAAAGGAATTACTAAAACTGGAACTAAAATTGGTACTATTCTTTACATGAGTCCTGAACAAATAAAGGCAGTTGACCTCACCAATCAAAGTGATATTTATTCAATCGGAATAACATTTTATGAAATGCTTGCTGGTAAAACACCCTTTGACTCTAACACAGAATTTGAAATAATGGAAGGGCATCTAAAGAAAAATCCCCCAAAAATCTATGATGTTGTCGGAGGTTTTTCAAATGAAATTGATTTAATTATAAACAAATCTCTTAATAAATCACTTAATAAAAGATATCAAAATTGCGAAGAATTTCAGGATGACTTGAATAAACTTTATCTGAAAATGACTTCTGTTCAGACAAAAAATACAGCGAAAATTGAAAAAAAGTCTAAAGATAGTAAAAAACATAATATTAAGGTTCGATCCTACATATACACACTAATTTTTATAGTATTCATAAGTGGGTTATTTTATTTTGTCTATAGTACAATAGAAGATTTCTGGAAAAAATCAAATAATGATCAATTCCTGAATAGTAATTTATTGGATTCTCGGTCAATCCAGACTAAATTTTCAAAATGGCGTCAGATTCAATGCCCGGTTAGCAATACTCTTAATTCAGTTTACTTTTTAAACGATTCATTAGGATTTATCTGCGGAAATAGCGGATCTATAATTGAAACAACTGACGGCGGAATAATATGGAATATAATAAGCGATTCTTCTACAATTAATCTTTATGATATTACCTTTGTAAATACTTTAAATGGATTTATTGTCGGAAGTAACGGTGCACTATTAACAACTAATGATGGAGGAAAAACCTGGGCAAAGCATTCTAATTTAACTTCAGAGGCATTATTCAAGGTTTATTTCTTAAGTGATAATAGAACGGGATTTATAATAGGGGCAAATGGAACCATCTTTAAAACTTATGATGCAGGTGCAAATTGGTCTCAAATAAATTCTCCTTCAAATGAAATTTTGTACGATATAGATTTTATTAATGATCAAAAAGGTTTCATTGTTGGTTGGGATGGAGAAATAATGCAAACTGTTGATCAGGGAAATAATTGGTCTGAGGATAATAGGATTAATGATCAATACTTGAGGAAAATAAAGTTTTTTAATGACAAAATTGGAATTATTGTTGGTGGTAATGGCACAATTTCCAGAACAGATAATGGAGGCAATAATTGGAAAATCATTCCATCAAATACTATTTCCGGACTTTATGATATTGATGCGTTGGATGCTAATAATGGAATAATTTTGGGTGATAAAGGAACTATTCTTACTACAATAGATGGCGGTCTAAATTGGACAATTAGTTATAGCGGAAATTATGCTTCTTTAACTTCTGTAGCAGAAACTCCATCGAAAAAAATATTTGTAGTCGGCAGTAATGGCACAATATTAATGAATAATAAATAGAAATTTTTTATCAAAAAAGGTTAATGAGGATAATTTGGATAAGTTTATCATAAATGGTGGAAATAAATTAAATGGTTCCGTTGAAATTAGTGGGGCAAAAAATGCGTCATTAGCATTATTGCCTGCCTGTTTGCTGGTTTCAGGAGTATCAACATTAGAAAATACACCTAAGCTTAATGACGTTTTTACAATGCTGAAATTACTAAATCATCTTGGCGTTGAAAGCTCTTTTGAAAATTATAAACTAAAAGTTAATTCTGAAAATATAATAAGCCAAGACGCTCCATACGAACATGTAAAAAAAATGAGAGCTTCGGTGTATGTCTTAGGACCTTTATTGACAAGATTTGGGAATGCAAAAGTTTCATTACCGGGAGGCTGTGCTTGGGGTCCACGACCCATAAATCTTCATCTGGAAGGCCTTAAAAAACTCGGTGCTGAAATTGATTTAGCTGAAGGTTATATAATTGCAAAAACTAAAAGATTAACAGGAGCTAAAATAAATTTTGATATCTCATCTGTCGGCGCTACTGGTAATATAATGATGGCTGCAGTCTTAGCTAAAGGAAGTACTATAATAAATAATGCAGCTATGGAACCAGAGATTACGAATTTAGCTGATTTTCTTATAAAGATGGGTGCTAAAATAACCGGAATGGGCAGCTCCACAATTGAAATTGAAGGCGTAGAGGAATTAAAACCAACTAAGATTGAAACAATTCCTGATAGAATAGAAGCAGGTACATTACTTATTGCCGCAGCAATTACAAAAGGAAATATAACACTTTCAAATTTTCCTCATAAACTTATAGAATCTGTAATTGCAAAGCTAGAAGATGCAGGATGTACAATGAATATGTTAAAAAATAATATCTCAATGGAATGTTCTAATCTTGATTTGAAACCAGTAGATGTTACTACAGCCATTTATCCAGGTTTCCCGACAGATATGCAGGCTCAATGGACTGCATTTATGTCTATTGCAAGCGGAACTTCTACGGTTACCGATACTATATATCTAGACAGATTTAAGCATGTACCTGAATTACTTCGTCTCGGTGCTAATATAAGTGTTTTTGAAAACAGAGCTGTTATTAAGGGAGTCAATAAATTGCTAGGAGCCAAAGTAATGTCCACAGATTTAAGAGCTAGTGCAAGTCTAGTCCTAGCCGGACTTGCTGCTGAAGGAACTACTGAAGTTCTTAGAGTTTATCATCTTGATAGAGGTTATCAAAAGATTGAAGAAAAACTAAAAACATTGGGCGCAGATATTCAAAGAATTGAGGGAAGTGAATATTAATTGTGCAATTCTTAAATTTTATTAGAAAAAATAATTATTTGCTTGTTTATTTGCTCATAATTATGACAGCAAATATTTATTTACAATTTATACCATTAACTAAATTTTTCAGTTTTGAATTCTCTTTTATAAATGCTATCCTATTAACATTTCTTAGTGGGATATATTTTATTCTTTTTTATAAGAAAAATAATGGAGGTAGCCATAAATTTATCCTTAAAAAAATTTCTTTCGCATATATATTATTTTTAATATTCCCAGCATTAATCTCGATTATACACTCTTTTTTTACTTCGGATTGCCCGTTAATGCACGGAGCTTCCTTTTATTTAATAATTACATTACCTTCGGTTATAGTTGGTGCTTCTTTGGGTATAATATCTGCAAATATTTATAAACATTTCCAACTTTTGATTTTTTTATTTTTATTTTTAATTATTCTTTCAATTCCATTGTTTGAATTTTACTTAAATCCACAAATTTATTTTTATAATCCTATATTTGCATTTTACCCAGGTACTATATATGATGAAAATGTCAGCATAAATTTACATTTGGTCATTTACCGCATAATTAATTTAATCTATTTTGGAACAATTTTATTTATTCTTTTAAAAAAGAATATTTTATCTAGTAAATTAAAGCGAATAGCATTTTTGACCTCTTTATTCCTAATTTCGATGGCTTTTGTTTATTTTTCATCTGATCTTGATTTCTCAACTTCATTTTCAAAATTAAATAAGAAATTAAATAATAAAGTTGAAACAATGCACTTTATTATTCATTTCCCGCCTCAAATAGACGATAATTTAAAGAAATCACTTTGCTTAACTCATGAATTCTATTACTCCCAACTAGAAAAAAAACTCGGTGTTAAAGAGAAAGTGAAAATTAATTCTTATATATTTGACAGTAATGCGGAGAAAAAAAAATTAATCGGAACGGCAAATGCTGATATTTCAAAACCTTGGCAGGGATGCTCGTATATAACACTAAATGATTATAAAGAAACTTTACAGCATGAATTAGCACATTGCATATCTTCAAACTTCGGTGTTGGCATTCTAAAAGTTGCTTATAAATTAAACCCTGCTTTAATAGAAGGAATTGCTGTCAGTGCTTCTCCTTTTTATGATGAACATTCAATTTATTACATGGCAGGCATTGCATATAAAAATGGTTATAAAGTAAATCTTCAAAGTCTATTTGACGGTTACACTTTTTACACTAATGCATCATCAATATCTTATGTTTATGCGGGCTCTTTTTCTAAATATCTGATAGATAATTATGGTATAAATAAATATAAAAAATATTATTCATCAAATAATTTTTACGCATCATTCAATTTGCCGTTTCTAAAAGCTCAAAGTAGATTTTATAATTTCCTTGATTCATTAAATATTACTCACAGCAGCAACGAAGCACATTATTACTTCGGGTATAAATCAATTTTTAATAAATATTGTCCGCGATATGTAGCTGAGCAAATTAAGATAGCCTGGCAATTGTATAATAATAAAAAATATTATTCTGCTGAAAAATATTTTTATAACATAAATGACCAAACTAATAACTATTCTAGTTTAATCGGACTGGCAGATAGTTACATAAAAGAAAATAATTCAAACAAAGCAATTGAATTATTACGATCAAATATTCCAAAATATATGGATACTGGATATTTCTATAATGTTGAAATGAAATTAGCAGATATTTACGCAATTTCCGGTTTATCAAATGAAGCTGATTCCATCTATGAAAAAATTGTCCGGGAAAATCCAAATTATTTCTTTATCTCAGAAGCAAAAATTAGGTTAGCATTCAATAACGACCCTGCAAAATTAAAAGTATATTTGAACGGAACTAATTTTGACCGTTTTCTGATCTTAAAAAATATTAATGAAAATAGATATAATTATTACTCAATCCCGGTGATATTGGAATTAGCATCAAGTTTGAATATAAATGTTAATCTTATAAAAAAAATATTTTCCAGATCTTTGGATACAAAAAATTTCCAAGAAGTATATTCGATATATAAAATATCGGAATACTTATTTGAACATCTAGAAATAAATTCTGCTTTAAAATTAGCGGATCTGGCAGTCAAGAATAATCACAATTGGGATTATGATTCAATATTTAAAGAAAATTATAATAAAATTAATTGGTCTTATTCAAACTATAACTATATCTTCAATAACATAAAATCTAGTCATCCTTTTTAATCATAAAGAAAAAATATTAAATGAATTTTTCCGATAAATTATCTATTTATCCATTTCTAAAAACAGCTTCAAGAATCGCAGAAGAAAAAAACCTTAAGGTATATATTATCGGTGGATTTGTTCGTGATATGATTCTAAAGCGAGAAAAATCTGAAATGGATTTTTTAGTGGTAGGCGATGGGACATCTTATGCCTCGCTTTTATCAAAGGAACTTGGTATAAAGAAGTTGTCGATATTTAAAACATATGGGACAGCTCATTTTACTATTGACGGATATGACCTTGAATTTGTCGGAGCGAGAAAGGAATCCTATAACAATAATAGTCGTAATCCGGTAGTTACTGCAGGTTCTTTCGAAGACGATATAAAAAGACGGGACTTTACTATAAATACTCTTGCCGTTTCAATTAATAAAGATAACTTCGGAGAACTTATAGATGTTTTTAACGGAATTGAAGATATTTACAAGAGAATAATTCGGACACCAGTAGATCCAAATATAACATTAAATGATGATCCTCTAAGGATAATGCGTGCTTTTAGATTTGCCTCTCAATTAGGATTTTCTGTAGATGAGTCAATAATGACAGTCTCAAATGTTTTAAGGGAAAGATTAAGAATTATTTCCAGAGAAAGAATAACTGACGAATTCCTTAAAATATTAGCATCCCCTCAACCTTCAATAGGTATAAAACTACTATTTTATTCAGGAGTTTTGGAAATAGTTTTCCCGGAAATAGCAAACTTATCCGGTGTTGATCAAAGAAACGATTTTCATCATAAAGATGTTTTCCTTCATACTTGTCAGGTCGTTGATAATATCTCTAAAGTTACTGAAAATATTTGGCTAAGATTTTCAGCTTTAGTACACGATATAGCAAAACCTCAGACCAAGAGATTCGTTGAGGGCACTGGATGGACATTTCATGGCCATGAAGAGCTTGGTGCAAGATTAATGAAGAGTATTTTTATTAAATATAAACTTCCATTCTCAAAGCTAGAATATGTTGAAAAATTAGTTCGTTTACATCTTCGTCCAATTGCTCTTGCCAAAGAAGAAGTTACAGACAGTGCAATTAGAAGATTAATTGTTTCTGCAGGTTTGGACTTAGAGGACTTAATAACTCTTTGTCGTGCAGATATTACCAGTAAAAATCCGGATAAGGTAACTAAATATTTAGATAACTATGAACGTGTTATGAAGAAAGTCTGGGAAGTTGAAGAAAAAGATAAATTACGTTCATTCCAATCACCTGTTAGGGGTGAAATCATAATGGAAATATTTAACCTTAAACCTTCCAAAAAAGTGGGTGAAATTAAAGATGATATTGAAAATGCAATTCTAGACGGGAGAATTGGTAATAATTATGATGAAGCTTTTAATTATCTATTATCAATAAAGGAAAAACATTTAGGGATAAAATAGGGCAGATAATCAGTAAAGAAAATAGTATTTCTTAAAATTAAAAATTCTAACGCAGAATTAAAGCCGTATAAGTAATTATTTTGCCGCTTATAAATATCATTTTCCATATAATCTGTTAAATTATATTTTTGTAAATAACATTGAAAAGAATATTGTTAAGAATAAAGTTTTGGTAATATTTATTAAAATATAAGAAAAAGAGAATAATAATAACGGAGCTAATAATGCGTTTAGCCTATAAATATGTCTTTTGCGTATTGATTATAACTACTATAACATTCGGACAAAAGACTTTGACCTTGGATCAATCTGTAAAAATTGCCCTACAGCGCAATTCTACTTTACAGAAATCATTAAATAATCTTCAATCTACTGAATCAAATTATAAAGCTGCTATTGGAAGTCTACTCCCGAGTGTAAGTGCACAAGGAAGTTATGGTTGGAACCGATCGATTCAACCTGGAACTAGCGGAAGGACATATAATTTGCAAGGGTTTACTTTTAATTTACCTGCTACCCCCAGTTCGACTACCGATACATATAATTATTCAGCAGGTGTAAATGCATCATGGACCTTGTTTGACGGTCTTTCAAACTTCGCACAACTTTCGGAGAGCAAAAAACAATTAGAATCTGCACAACTTCAGCTTGAAAATCTAAAACAAAGTACTGTATTTCAAACAGTGAGTCTTTATTATGCAGTTGTAAATAATCAGCAGCTTTTAAAAGTAAAAGAAGATAATGTCAAATGGAACAAAGAGAATTTAGAGACAATAGTCGAAAAAAATAAAATAGGGGCAGCAACTTTAGCTGATGTTTACGCTCAGCAAGTTCAAGAAGGGAATGCCGAACTTGATCTTATTCAAACGAAAAACAATTATGAGACTTCTAAAAGTAATCTCCTTTATTTCCTAGGGCTAGATGTTTTGGGGAATTACAAGTTTGCCGATTCTTTAACTCCTACCGAAGAAAATGTTTTAAATTCTGATTTATCAGTAGAATTTAATAATCTTAATGATCTTGTTGCTAAAGCTCTTCTAAATCGGGCAGACTATAAGAGTGCTATTCTGGACTATGAAGGAGCCGAAAACGGTGTTTCTTTTGCACAGGGAGAATATTACCCCCGACTTACCAATACTTATGGCTATAATATGTATGCAAATCAACTAGATAATCTTTCTAAATCAAGAACTTATTCTATTGGTTTGACTTTAAGCATTCCTATTTTTTCAGGTTTTAGTATTGACAATCAGGTACAAGCTGCAGAAGTTAATGCGATGAATAAGAAAGTAGATCTTGATGATTTAAAGAGGACAATTAAACAAAACTTGCAGCAAACATATTTAAATATTCAAGCAGTTGAAAAAAGCCTTGAGGTTAGTAAGCGAAATGTAGTTTCGGCACAGGAAAATCAAAAAATTACTGAGGAAAAATATGCATTAGGTTCAGGGACTCTTCTGGATGTTCTGGTAGCCAATTCTAATTATACAAATGCACAAACCAGTCTGATCAATGCAGAATTTCAATATATTGTTCTTAATCAACAACTCAAATATTATTTGGGCGCTCTTAACTATCAGCAGTATGAATAAAAATTTATTAGGAGAAAGAAGTAAAATGGCAAATGGCAAACAAAATAAATCCAAAAAGAAAATAATAATATTTTCCGGAATTGGAGTTCTAGTATTAGCCCTTATTTTAATTGCATACTTTGGAAGCAAGAAAAGCGAAATTGTTCCTGTCCAGATTGAAAAGGCTTCAATTAGAACAATTACTCAAAGTGTTACAGCTACAGGCACACTTGATCCTGAATTCAAAGTAGTTATTACACCTGAAGTTACAGGAGAAATAGTTGAATTACCGGTAAAAGAAGGTGATTTTGTCCAAAAAGGGCAACTTCTAATAAAAATTAAATCTGATGCTTATCGTGCTCAGGTTCAACAATCAGAAGCCAGCCTTCTATCGGCAAAAGCAACCTTATCAATGAATAAAGCGCAGCTAGATAAAGTTACTTCTGATTACAAAAGATCAAAAGAACTAAGAGCTAAAAATTTAGCTAGCGAGTCTGATCTTGAAACTGCTAAAAGTGCATTTCTTTCTGCAAAAGGTGCATATGAAGCTGCCCAAGCCCAAATTTCACAGATGGAAGCAGCTTTAAAAGTTCAGTTAGATCAGTTAAGCAAAACAACAATTTATTCTCCTATGACGGGTACAGTTAGCCAATTGAATGTTGAGTTAGGTGAAAGGGTATTAGGAAGCGGCGTTAGTCAGGGCACTAATGTGATGACAATTTCGGATCTAAAAAGTATGTTAGCCGTAGTTGATGTAGATGAAAATGATGTAGTGTTAGTATCAGTAGGTGATACTGCAAGAATTAAAATTGATGCATTCGGAGATAAAGAATTCAGAGGTGTTGTTTATCAGATAGGTAATAGTGCTCAAACAACAGGGACCTCTACTCAGGATCAGGTTGTAAACTTTGAAGTAAAATTGAAATTTTTAGATTTAGATGATAAGTTTAGACCTGGAATGTCATGCAATGCAAGGATAGAAACTAAAACTCTACAAAATGTTTTAAGTGTTCCTATTCAGAGTGTCACTGCGAGAAGCAATATGCCTGATTTAACAAAGGCTAATAATGACAATCAAACAAAAAAGAAAGATGTTGGAAATAAGGTTCAAGAAATTGTTTTTGTCGTAAATAATAACAAAGTTAAAACAGTAAATGTTAAAACTGGCATCAGTGATGATAATTATATACAAATTATTAATGGATTAAATCCCGGACAGGAAATTGTAACCGGAAGCTATAAAGCAATATCGACTGACTTGCATGATGGGTCTGATGTTAAAATAGAAGATAAAAACAAAATTAGTTCAACTCATTAACATATAAGCTGGAAGAAAAGATGAACATAATTTATATTGAACATATAGCTAAAGTTTATCAAGTCGGTACAGAAGAAGTACATGCACTTCGTGATATTTCTCTTACTATTGATAAGAATGAGTATGTAGCTATAATGGGACCATCAGGATCGGGCAAGTCTACTTTAATGAATATGCTTGGATGTTTAGACACTCCAACATCCGGAAAATACGACTTTACCGGAGTTAGTGTTAGCCAGATGTCGGATAATGATCTTGCTAAAATAAGAAATAAAGAAATAGGGTTTGTATTTCAAACATTTAATTTATTAGCAAGGTCTGATGCTCTTCATAATGTCGAACTTCCATTAATATATTCCGGAGTTGCGGCTGCTGAAAGACACGAAAGGGCAGAACAAGCATTGATTGATGTAGGGTTAAAAGAAAGAATGCATCATAAACCCAATGAACTATCGGGAGGTCAAAGGCAAAGAGTAGCTGTAGCCAGAGCTATAGTAACTCGTCCTTCAATTATACTTGCAGACGAACCTACAGGTAATCTTGATTCTAAAACCGGAGAAGAAATTATGATTCTATTCAATGAAATATATGAAAAAGGTAATACTATAATTCTTGTTACGCACGAAGAATATATTGCCGAACATGCAGCCAGAATAATAAGAATAAAAGACGGAATGGTCGAATCAGATTCTCCAGTAGCAAATAGATATATTCCCAAACCGCGGATTCAATTGTGAAATTTAAATTCCAGGATTAAATTATGTCAAAGTTAGCTTTTTTGTCTTTTGAAATTAAAGAAAGCTTTTTGATCGCTATACGAGCTATTAGAGCAAATAAAATACGATCTGCATTAACAATGCTTGGTATTTTTATAGGTATAACTGTAGTTGTTTTAATGACTACTGCAATAAAAGGAATAGATAATTCCTTTCAGAAGGGTATTAGCGCCCTTGGGTCAGATGTTCTTTATATTTCAAAATGGCAATGGTTTTCCAATACAGATTGGTGGAAAATGAGAAATCGACGCCAAATAACGATGGAAGAATTTCAAAAATATAAATCAATGGCTAAACTTCCCCTGGCGGTAGCTCCAACTACCGCTACTAATCAAAATATTAAATATAAATCCAATAGTGTTAATAATGTTTTTGTAACCGGATCTGATGCTGATTATATAAAAACAACTAATTTTACCTTTGATCAGGGAAGATTCTTCACAGAAATTGAAAGCAATGGAGCGAGAAATGTGGTTGTTTTGGGAAATACTGTCGCAAATAACCTATTCCCTCATGGTAATGCTGTAGGAAATGACATTAAAATTGGACCTGTATCTTATCGAGTTGTGGGAGTCTTATCGGTCCAGGGGAGTTTTATTCTCGGTAGTTTTAATCCCGATAATCAAGCTTATGTTCCTATAGGTACAATATTTAAGTATTTCCAGGATGAACGACATCAAAGTATAACAATAAATATTAGAGCTGCCAGCCCAGCCCTATTAGAAGATACTAAAGATGAGGCTGAAGGAATATTCAGAAAGGTTAGAGGATTAAGTTTTAACCAGCCAAGTGATTTTTCAATTAACCAACAGGAAGCGCTTATTGATAATTATAACAAGGTTGTTGGAGTTATCCAAATCGCGGGTTTATTTATTACAGGTCTTTCATTATTTGTCGGTGCAATCGGAATTATGAATATTATGTTTGTTTCAGTTAGGGAAAGGACAAAGGAAATTGGTTTAAGGAAAGCAATTGGGGCGAGGAAAAGTGCTATTTTAGCTCAATTCCTGTTAGAATCAGCCATTATTTGTCTTGTTGGCGGAATCATTGGGTTAATTGCAGCCATTTTATTAAGTTTCCTTGTAAATCAGTTTATTCCAACATCTATTCAATATAGCGTTGTTATCTTGGCTATAGCAGTATCATTAATAACTGGTCTTATTTCCGGATTTGCTCCTGCTTATACAGCAGCAAAAATGGATCCGGTAGAAGCATTGAGGTTTGAGTAAATGAAATTAAGTGAAACCATAGCAATTTCTTTGCAATCAATTAAAGGCAATAAATTAAGGACAATATTAACTGTGCTGGGGGTAGTGGTAGGTATTTTTTCGATTATAGTCATAATGACAATTATTACAATGCTTCAAAATAGTATTCAAAATGGTTTTTCACAGCTTAGTCAAAATACCTTCCAAATTCAAAAATTTCCTGCGATTATGTCTGGAGGTCCCGGGGCATGGCTAAAATATAGAAATAGACCTGATATAACACTTGATGAGTATTATCGATTAAAAGGAATGCTTACCGAAGCCCAATATGTCGGAGCTGAGCAATGGACTCAGGGGAAAGTTGTAAAATTCGGAAATAAAGAGACTAATCCTAATATATCGGTTTCAGGAATAACAGCAGATGCTTTCAAAACAAATAATTATTCTTTACATGAGGGAAGAGAAATAAGAGATCTAGATGTAAATTATTCAAATGATGTTTGCGTTATTGGCGGCTTTAT
>JAJYOQ010000462.1 GCA_021796135.1 Bacteroidota bacterium | reverse complement strand
GAAAGATCAAGTGAGATTGAATCTGCGGTAATTTTTAATCCATTTGTTCCCACTATTTCACAAGGCTGCAAGTAACCGTTAAGAAGAATATCCTGCATGCTCGTTCCGTTTCCTGAAATTGTTGCAACCACCGAATCTGTTGAAGTTGGAATCGGAAGCAGCCAATCTCTTGAAAATTTAATTTCAAGACCGAGACTAATATCTGTAATGCCACTATCAGCCCACTGAACATAACATCCTGAATTTGCTGTTCCTTGTTTGAATTTAAATTTCATTTTAGGATCGGATGTGGTGCTGGGTATTGTTATATCTTCTACCAGTTCCACTCGACCGCTGTTAAAACTAATGCTGGAAGGATGTACATGAAAATATTTTCCCGCAAATCCTAAAGTATACAGGGTACCGGATTTTGTAAATTTTTCCTGCGCCAAAAAGTTTATTTTAGATTCATTGGGTTTGAAAATGATTTCAGTAATCACCAATTTCTGATTACCATTATTGAACTGTAATCCAAAAGGCATTTTAAGTGCATTGTTTGGAATAGGTGGTGGTGGAATATTGCTTTGGTAGTTTATTTGCGGCTGACCAAAATTAAGACCATTAGTCCAGATAACAAGGTTATCTATTTGGTTATTTGTCCAGTTTACAGTGTTATCTACGACATTTGCAACACCAGGTCCTGATAGCAAACTAAGCGCCCAGGCTTTAGGATAGGCCTGATAAGATGTACTGGAACTACCGCTTTCACTGGTTACAATACCACCGGATGTCAATCGCTTTGTTGAGTCTATCCGTATCTTTTTGAACTCTACTGCAACACTTGTCATTAACCAGTGTATGTATACGTTGCCTTTACCCGTCAGCGAACTATCCGTTTCGATAGTCATTTGGGAAACAATAACCTTAAATTCTCCATTTAGTCCTGCTCTTATAGTATCGCCTACTGCTGCTGTTCCAGTTTCTCCTGCTGAGGCAGTGCTGTCCGGAGCGTTAGTAGTAATTAAACTTTTTTGAGTGACCTTGATTTCCTTCGGTCTTAAATGTAAACGGCTCTGCCATACCGTTATTCCCTCCAATACCTTGTCCTTCATTATTGATGCATTGCACTGTCCAAGCGTAATTTTTATTCTTCTCAAAATTTCTTGCCTGTACCGGATATTGAAACATTGTCGCTCTGATATCCTCCTTCTCAAACCATGCCGGATTCCTTTGTATAGCAATTTCAGGAGACTGATTGCCAAGTATTTCAACTATCTTTAATTTGTATATTATTTGTCCCGAAGGAGCCGGCATAGGAGGAAGCCATGTAAATAACGGCTGTTGTTGTGCCGGAATATTTTCTTCGTCGGAAGGTGAATTAAGGGTTGGCGAAGAAGTTATCTCCACTTTTTGATCAATGCAGTCGCTTCCAATTTCTTCGCCGGAATTATCTTTTACATGAATACAAATAGTATAATCCCCAGAAGGTGCATTACCGGTGCGCGTAAATGCTTCGCGCCATTTACCATATTTGAAATTTACATTCCCGGATTTAACATCGTCATAAGTAATTCTTTTCATTCCGGGAGGTAAGCTAATGGGTTTTGAATTTCCTTCCACAATTATTCCCTCACCTGCTTCCTCCAAAGTTCCGTTTAATATTACCTGGAGAGTGCTCTTACCGGAATTTATGATTGTTAATTTCCATATATCGGCTGCACGAAGCTGGTTAGGCGGAGGCTGCTGAAGGCTTACCGACACCTGCGCCGAACAAAACCCCGTAAAGAAAATTAATGTTAAAAGCAAAAATAGTTTTCGCATGATTCACCATCTTTTTATTGATTTCATTTTATTATTTTTCCATTCTTAATCTTAATTGAAGTTTTGTTCTTCAGATTTTTCAGAGAAGATCTTAACTTCTCTATTTTATCAGCAGGAACGTTCGGATCGCTTTCTAAGTCGGCAATTGTTTCTTCAATTGATTTGTATTCTTTCACGTTAGCATCCTCAGCATCCTTCTTTATAATTAAAAGAGGTGCAGTTTTGGAATGCTTTTTCGTAAATAAATCCATCAGTTTTTTTATAGTTTTCAATTTTTTCAATTAGATTTTTGTTTAAACCTATATACAATGATCTGGCACTTCAATAGCTAACAAGTAAACGGTGCGTGTTGATAAATTAACGGTATGTATTAATAATTAATCGGTAAGTGTGGAAGGAAAACCTGGAATAGAGAAAATAATTTTATAGAAGTGTGGCTGAGGATATGAGTTAATCACTCACTTCTTACTCTTTTATAAAATCAATCACGGACTGAAACGGGTCGTGAAAAGTACTCGATCCATCCTTATCTAGTGTATAAAGCAAAGCCATCACTTTAGTGTATCGTTCCTGCTTACCGGCTTCTATAGATTTTCGAACATCCGCGTATGTTTCTTTGACACTTATTCTGTCATCAGGGTTGTTCGTACTTGCCAATGCATGTGCTTCTGAATTTACAGCAAGACCATCTTCCCAAAACTCAGCTACATATTTATTACAACCGACGTATTGTACGCGAATATCATACTCTTCGGCAATCTTTTTCAAATCTTTCCTTTCCAAATCATTAAAATGCCTCATAAGGATTCCAACATCGAAATGTGCCTGAGTTATATAATCGGTAATTGATTTTTTAAATAAAGTCTCCAATTGATTTTGCTTCTCCTCTGTTAATGTTTTCATTTGAGCTGCAATTAATTTATTCTTTGTTGATTCCGGGTCAGATCTTTTCTTCAGATCTGTTATCACTCGGCCTTTAATTGTTATAAATATTGGATCATTTTTATCTAGGTAAACAGGAGCTACATTTTTTATTTGAGTAGTATCGACTGTTGAATTCATTATTTGACCTGCTAATTTAGACTGAGGGAAACAATATCCACTACCAAATAAAATACAGAGCATTACAATGAAAATCGCACAAATTTCTCGTCGAATCAAAGATAAGAACATTGTTGGAATACCATAATTAAGTCTTAGAATTTCACACTTCTTCACTTGCTATTATTTTTAACAAAATCATACATTGGCTGACCCGGATCGTGAAAAACAATCGAGCCATCTTTTTCTAGTGTATAAAGCAAAGCCATCACTTTAGTGTATCGTTCCCGCTTACCGGCTTCTATAGATTTCCGAACATTTGCATATGTTTCTTTGACTACCTCGACATTCCCAACTCCGCTATCCGGATGTTTTTTAGCATATTCACTCGTAGCTAATTCATGTGCCCTAATCAAAGCATTTGCTTCTGAATTTACAGCGAGACCATCTTCCCAAAACTCAGCTACATATTTATCATCGCCGAGGTATTGAATACGAATGTCATACTCTTCTGCTATCTTTTTCTGATCCATCTTTCCGAATTCGCTAAAAACCATCATAAATGTTCCAACATCGAAATGTGTCGTAGCTGCATAATCGTAAATTGATTTTTCACCTAAAGCCTGCAATTGATTTTGCTTCTCTTCTGTCCATGTTTCTATTTGTTTCGCAGTTAATTTATTCTCAGTTGATTCCGGGTCTGATCTTTCTGCAGACTGTTTAAGATCGGTTACTGCCCGATCTTTAATTGATTTAAATATTGGATCATTTTTCTCCAGATAAATAGTTGCTGTTTTTTTTGTTTTAATATTATTAATTGTTGTATCCATGGTTTGTCCTGTTTTATGAGATTGAGAAAAACAATATCCGTTACCTAATAAAATTAGAGCGCTTACTGCGAGAGTCATTTTGG
>JAJYOQ010000461.1 GCA_021796135.1 Bacteroidota bacterium | reverse complement strand
ATTAGAGTATGAAACCCCGGAGATGGATTATTTTAGTCCCAAGGCAGAGCCATTCTTAAAATCCTTGATGAAGGAATATCATGATGACGGAATAAATCTGGTTGCTCTTTATTCGGATGAGCTGCATATTCAGCAGGACTGGTATTATTTCAATCATCATGATAACGGTGAGTTTGCGATGCGTTATCTTACTAAGAGTATGGCAGATACATATTGCAAGCTATATGACCCCAGCATACAGGATATGGATAAGTATATGTTATATTTTGTTTACGGGCCCAAAATATATACGAACTCACCGAAAGCCTTGATTAAAACCCAGTATGTCATGGGAGATAAGCCTGAAGACATTTATAGAACAATTTTATTTCGTGATAGATATTATAAATTATTAAATAACCGGGTTGTAGATCTATTTAAAGAGGCAAAAGAGTATACAGAGAAAATATTTGATAGAAAATTACCTACCGGCGGGCACGCAACGTGGGCCGAAAGCCCAACAATAGACTTATGGGATACAGGCGATTTAAGAATGGCACCTTATGAATATGAATACACATCAAATTTCCTATGGTCAAATACTGTTCAGCAAGCGGCAGCAGGCTGTTATGATTACTTTAAGTGGGGTGAATATCTTCAGCCCACGGGGAACGATTATGCTGAATGTGGGTGGGCAGATAGGGATGATTTTGGTGAGGCAATGGCAGTATCAATTGGTATAATAAACAAATATAAAAATGCATACGCCGCATACTGGGGAATGCCGGAAGTTTGTGCAAAAAGGAAGCAGGCAATAGTTGATGCATTCGGATTGTCGAACTCAACTGAAGCAATAAAGGCAATTACCGGAGGACAACCTCGGAATGTTGATGCATTAATACTTTATCCGATGAATTTAGTAGCAGCCGATGAACGTTTTGGAAGCTGGATGACCCAATATGGTTATGCAAACTATATTACAGATGAAAAGCTATTAGAACTAGCAAAAATTACTGCTGACGGGAAAATAGAAATGGGAGGCCGGACATTTTCGACTCTTGTAGCATTATTTGAACCAATACCGCAGAAGGGAGTAATCGATTTCATGAAAACATTCAGCCAAAGAGGAGGTAAAGTAATTTGGTGCGGGCCCCCACCATTAATTGACGGGAGCGGAAAGTCTTGTCTGAATAGTTGGGAAGATCTTTTCGGTGTTACTTATACTCCAACGCCTTACATAGGACAAATTGCATCCGGCCAGGAAGTTGTCTTTAAAAACAGTTTCAATAGTATTCCAGATCAAATTATACTTACGGATTTTTTAGTTGATCATATTTATCCAGTCGAACCGCGGAATACTACAGAAATTCTTGCAAATGTGGGCCGTTGGGAGGTGGGGACAAAAAGGCAAAATGAAAACGGACAAACATATTTCTTTGGTTTCAGACCACGGGACGACCAATCAAGAAGCTTGGGATACGAAACAAAAACACTTTTCGATATACTTAATTTGGCAGGTGCGTACCCTTCAACCGGTAGTTTTAAAGGAGTAAATGATAATACCGAATATGTCTCACGTACTAGTCCTTACTTAACAACCAGATTCCCGAACGGTACTACAATCATTGCAACTCATTACCGTACACAACCGGAAGATTGGTTCAATGGTACATCAAGAAATGATTCAGCGGACGCTTTAGCGTTAAAGGATAATCCTCTGCCACCCGATATCTTAGAGTTGAAGAACTTTAAGATAAACGGACATGAGATTAGTTTTAACGGAAGCCTGATTTGTGCATTTAATGTCGACTCAAAGGGTAATTTGATTTCATTTGAGGGACATAATTGTAACAAGGCAGAGATTGATAATAAGGAGTATAAATTCGGCGAAAATAAATTTTCTATGATTGCTTGGACAAATACCTCAAAAGATGAGGGGGAAAAATACGGAGCATTTATGAAGGTGTTCATCAATGGCAGCGGGCTTGTTACATTGCCGGCAGATCTGGAAAGCAAAGAAGTTAAATTCGGTCAAATAAATGATGATAAAATAAATTATATAAATGCTTCTGATTTAAAATTAAGCAATGGATCGATATCATTTACGGTAACTCCTGAAATTTCAGGTAAATGGATTTATCTATGCAATTAGAAAAATTGTGTTTTTGTGAGAGGGTATAAAATATTTAAGGTTAACTATGAATAAATCGAAAATCAATATCCTTCTCCTTTTTCCTTTGTTTTTTTCTTCCAAAAATTAGTTGTAGTGCAAGTGACAGTATATTTCAATTTCCATTAAAATAATTTTACTCGAAGGGAAAATCATGTTTAACAAAATTAATATTTTAATATCTCTCACAATAATTTTCTTTTATTCCATAATACTACTAGCACAGGCAAAGGTAGATTCAAATGTTTGCCCTGTCAAAGCCGATATCTGGGTATTAGCCGGGCAATCCAATATGGAAGGTAACGGACGAACGCCGGATACAACTACTAATCCAAGAATATGGATGCTGAACATGGACAATCATTGGATGATAGCTAAAAATCCATTGCACAGAGTATATGAAGCCTCAGCATTTGCTTACGAAAAAGACATGTTCGAGCTTTTACCCAAATCACAACAGGACTGGGTCAAATTTAAGAAACAATATTCTGAACTTCATGAGAAAAGTGAGAAAGAACCTATTGGCAGAGTTGGACCTGGAATTTATTTTGCAAGAAACATACTTAAAGCAACGAACCTTGGCGTTGGTCTTATTCCGTGTGCATTGGGCGGCTCTACAATTGATCAGTGGGATCCGGCAAAAAAAACTAGTGGGGATAGTTCATTGTATGGAGCTACGATTAACAGGATTAAATCAATCGGAGAAAAAATAAAAGGGCTTGTTTGGTATCAAGGCGAATCCGAAGCAATGCTGCTGGAAACAAAAACTTACGAATCTAAATTTTTAAATTTAATTGATTCATTTAGAAAAGATATTGGCAACCCTGAACTTCCGATCATATATGTCCAAATTGCTAAATTCAATATCAGAGATTCTGCAATGAACAGAGCGTGGGAAGATATTAGAGAAATACAGCGTGATGTTTTAACAAAGCGTAAAAATGTTTATATGGTCACAGGTATAGATTTGCCTATGGAGATTGTATCCATATATCTACCGAAGGGCAAGAAAGATTGGGCAAACGCATTGTAGAGATGGCATTAACTTATGTATATAAATTGCCGGGACATGCAAGACAAATTAATCTTGAGTCGATGAATTATGCAAGAATAATGAATCGGACTCATATTATATAAAAGTACACTACAGCGGAGTATGCGGAAATCTTAAAAGCTGCGGTTTTCCTAGCCAATATTCACTTCGTCTGAACGGTAAAGAAAATTATATGTATGTAGTTTCAAAAGTACAATTGGATCCTCAAGACAATGCCGGAGTAGATGTTTATTTATCAGAACTTCCCAAAACATCCGCCCAATTGGTAAGCGGAGCCGGAACATATCCTTACATGAACATTACTGATTCTTTGGACAATGCACTTCCAGCTTTTGGACCGGTTGAAATACCTTTAAAGTAAAACTCATGAATTTTAATACTGATAAGATTTAGTAATGGTCACACTTTATTCTTTATTGATTCATTTGATCCAAAGAATTTCATTTACCATTTGACAACATATTTTAAAAACTAAACTAAAGATTATTTAATTACAAATTTTTTGAAAGGAATATTCATGTACAAACGTTTGCTAATTTTATTTATTGTCT
>JAJYOQ010000460.1 GCA_021796135.1 Bacteroidota bacterium | reverse complement strand
AACCTGGCACTAGAAGATTTCAATTTTATTTCCAATGCCCCAACAGGCAAATAATTTTTGTCATTCCCGAAAAAATGAGAATCAATTGTCGTAGGAACATCATTTATGATGTTCCATGCCCCGAAGGGGCAACATCTTGGTAACAAAAATAATTTTCAATAAACAGAATATTTTATATGAACACCGAAAACAAAAACAACGAAATCCTTAATCTTCCAATACAATTCCACCATAATCAACGGAAGATATTCTTTGACAGCAGCAGCCGCTACAAGATCATTGCTAAAGGTCGCCGGTTCGGACTCACCTGCGGGTTCGCCAACTATGCCATTCTTAATGCCGTCAAAAACGTAACCCCGATTCTATGGGTTGATACAATTTATGGCAATATCGAACGCTATTATGAGCGCTATTTCCTCCCTGCTTTGAAGAATCTTCCTAAGGGAAATTATAATTATTCAAAGCGCAATAATCAGCTTTATATTTTGGGCAGTATCATTGATTTTAGAAGCGCCGACAGACCGGAGAACTTCGAAGGATTCGGCTACAGATTAGTTTTTATAAATGAAGCCGGAATCGTCCTAAAAAATAGAAGACTATGGACTGAATCAATTCTCCCCATGACAATAGAATATAAAGCATTCGTCTTCATCGGCGGCACCCCAAAAGGAAAATATACAAAGAAGAATGAACGGCATTTATTTTACGATCTTTTCTTAAGAGGAAACCAAGACAAAGAGCTAAGAGAAAAGAATCATGGGTTAAGCGAATCCGGAGATACAAAATCAAATCGTGAATGGGAGAGTTTTAATTTTTCTTCTTATGACAATAACATGCTTGACCCTGAAGAAATTAAAGAAGTAGAAAATGAAATCCCTGTATACCTTAGGGATCAGGAAATTTACGGAAAGTTTGTTGAGCAGAATCAAGTAGGCATAATCAAACGTGAATGGTGGAAGTTTTACGATGACAGCCAGCTCAGCTTTGAAAAGGCAAACAATCCATATAGAATCATACAGTCCTGGGATACAGCATTTAAAGCAAATGAAGAAAACGACTATTCAGTCTGTACAACCTGGTTAATCAATAAAAATGGATTTTATCTTATTGACATGTATCGGGGACATCTAGAATTCCCGGAGCTTAAAAGAATGGCTGAAGAACTTTACATCAAGTTTAAGATAGACGAAGTTTTAATTGAGGATAAAGCAAGCGGGCAAAGTCTAATTCAAGAGCTTCAACGTGAAACGAGGATGGCAGTTAAAAAAGTAAAAGTTGACAGAGACAAAACTGCAAGATTAAATTCAATAACTCCTCTGTTGGAATCAGGAAGAATAAAGCTGCCGGATAAATATGAATTTAATGATACCATAATAAATGAATTCGAAGAATTCCCGAATGGTGAATTTGACGATATCGTCGATTCAGTAACACAGGCAATAAACGAAAACAAAGAAAACGGAACAATAGACTACAAAATTTACACAGCAAACATATCAGATATAATAAGAGGTAAACATGTCAACAGTCCAGCAAGTTATAATACCAATCATTTTCGGAATAATCGCAGGATTAATTGGGGTAATAGCAAAAATGGTTTGGGAAAGAATAAAATCTTTTGAAAGAGAATTAGAACTTATCAAAAACGAAAGTAAAGAGATTAAAGGGAATTATTTGTCACGGTTTGAAGAAGTCCACGAGAATATTCATGCGACGAAGGATTCTATTCTTACGGGGATAGCGGAGATTAAAATTTTGTTGGAGAGGGAGTATGTTAGGAAGGATGATGGGTGAATGGGTTTTTGGGTGAATGGGTGAATAGGTGAATGGGTGAATGGGTTTTTGGGTGAATGGGTGAATGGGTTTTTGGGTTAATGGATTTTGGAGGTGATTATGAGTATTGGGAAAATTATTGGTTTTTTGTTGGGGATTTTTATGATTGGATTTTTGGGTTATTATTTTTATTCCGGATTTAATAAAAATGGAACTACTTCAGTTCAATATTTTAAAGGTGCCGCTGATACTTTGTTTATTCCCGGGTTAATTAAAAGGACTTTCTCTCAGAAAACTTTTAAGGGAAAATTTCGGATTCGCAAAAATGATTCTACAATAATAAAAGATACTGCATCTAGCGGAATAAATTTGCTATCAATCGATGTGCATGAATTAAATGCTGACAGTATTGAGCTAAATTTTGATTTTAAATATTTTAACGAAATAATTTCACAGATTGATACTGTAAAAATATTGCGTGTTGATACGGTTAAGATTACAAGGATTGAACAAAGTAATATCCCTTCTTATTCTTCATTTTTAATTGGAGCCGGAATTGGAGCGGCGGCTGTAATAATGATAATTTTAATTCGATGAGTTTCTTATTTTAATATAATGCCGGTCATAACAACCGGCATTTGGTTCTTTGATTGATATTGAAGGGAATTTGATAAATCAAATTCCTACGTTCGTTCCATTTAATCTAATTCAATCATGTCATATTTTTCTACGAAGTCGATCTTATCTTCCCTGCCATCCATTTGCTTGAAAAGCTCTTCCAGATCAACTCTGAAATTATTTAAAGCAGTGTAAGGCATTTTATCGATTTCTGTCTGCGATGTGGTCTGAAATATTTTCTGAATTATCATCGTCTTTAACTTCTTCTCTTCTGCACTTCTCGGGGAGCCTAATCCGTTTAACTCAAATACGGCTGCTATCTTTTCCATCTCGATTTTTCTTTTCTGTATCACTTCGAAATATTCAAGATCGCTTCCGGGTGTTAAGTTCGCATCTGTGGTCTCCTGCGCAATCTCTCCTATGGGCAGTCCTAAGATAAAATTAATAACCTGCTTGAAACTTTTATACTTCGGCATTGAAAAGACTTTCCCGTTTATTGTATCGCTTCTGTCTTTTAGCACGTAAGCATTATTGGTCTGATATGGCTTTCCGTCTTTCAGTCCCTTCTCCAGCTCCATCCATACATTAAGATCAGTTTCATAAGGCGTCTCTCCGGCTATTTTCATTTTGAATCCGGTCTTGACGAATGTCCCCTTCTCTGTTATTTTTCCGTTTTCATCTAAGGTATCGTCTTCTTTCTGGTACTCGAATCCGCCTCTGCCTGTAAAGACAATATTGCCTTCGGTGTTGACATATTTATCCGAGAACTCCTCCTGCCATACCGGTAGTATCTTTCCCCAGTCAGGCAGCGTCATAAAGGTCTTCTTGTTCTTCTGCTTATAGTCCTTTATGAACTTGTAATATATTTTCGTCAGTGAATCAATGAAAAGAAAATCAATTTCTCCGGATGCAAGAAATGTAAACGCTTCCTGTATATCGGACAGGTTTGATGTGTCTTTTGCAATTGCCTCAATTCCCGCTTTCTTGAAGATAGGGATTAAGAATCTGCTTCCTTTTTCATTGTCAATGATAAGGATTGGCTTTGTGCATTTCAGATCTTTATAAGCGCCTGTGATGAATTCAGTAGCAGTGCGTGACTTCCCGCTGCCCTGGAATCCTCCGAAACTCGCCTTGATGAAATGATTCTGCGCATTAAGTTTGGTTGCGAAATCTGTAAGCTTCATTGTAGTTCTCCTTTTTGAGATTATATTTTTTATTTAGTAACACGTTGATTAAAAATAGTTTTGCTTCTTCCCCTTGTCTTCACTTTTTACTTTTGCCTTTTTACTTTTTCCTTTCCTAATGTCTTAATTCAAAATTCAGAATTCAAAATTCAAAATTCCTTTTCCTTTCCTCCGAACCAAATCGCCGGAGAGACGCCTT
>JAJYOQ010000459.1 GCA_021796135.1 Bacteroidota bacterium | reverse complement strand
CACTAGGTTATACTGCATTTCCATCAGATAAAGCTATTAAAAGCGAAGTAAGGAAAACTGTTACTGAAATAAATCCTAAAAAATCAAAAGAACGAGAAGACTTTGTCTTATATTCTCTCTGAATTACCAATGTAGCGAAAACACCGAATATACCAACGGGTACATTAATATCAAAAATAGAATGCCATGCAAAATTATCAATTAAATAACCTCCTAAGCTAGGACCTAGAGATATAGAAGCTGCAGCTGCAATAGCCCAAAAGCCAAGGGCTAAACCTCTTTTCTCCGGTGGAAATTCTCTTGTAATTATAGCCATTCCTACAGGCATTAAAAATCCTGCCCCGGCTCCTTGAATAATTCTAAACATTATTAATGCTGACTCATTCCAGGAAACTGAACATAAAAGAGATCCAAGAGTGAAAAGTCCGAGCCCCATTGCATAAACTTTTTTATATCCAAAATGATCTGCCAACCATCCAGATGTAGGGAGCATAACTGCAAAGACAAGTAGGTAGGCTGTGGCAACCCATTTAACAGAATCAACTCCAATACCAAAAGTAGCCATAATCTTTGCAAGTGAAACATCAACAATAGTTGCATCTAGTACCGCCATAAAAGTACCAATCATAACATTAGCAAGGACCCACCATTTATATGATGGATGCTCATGATGAAGAGCAGGTATCGTTTTTACTATAGTGCTTCTTAATGATTTTTTCTTAAAACCTAACATTGTATTATTTCACCTTAACGGAAACTTCCACTGACATACCAGGTCTTAATATAAATTTTTGCCCGGAATTAGAAACTGGATCATTAATAGAAATCTTAACTGGAATTCTTTGGGTGACTTTTGTAAAGTTTCCAGATGCATTGTTTGGAGGGATTAATGAAAATTCAGAGGCAGTATAATTCCCAATTTCAAAAACCTTTCCGCTAAAATGTGTATCTGAATAACTATCGACAGTAATATCAACAGGGTCACCGAGATGAATATGATTGAGCTTAGTCTCTTCAAGATTTGCCGTAACCCATATATTTTTTAAATCATAAATAGTAAATATCGGCTGACCTGCCTGGACTACATCTCCTGTTAATACCCAGCGTTTTGCAACTATTCCATCCATAGGAGATGAAATTAGCGCATTATTTAGTTTAGATTCAATTACACCAATTTGACTTTTAGCTGCAGATATTTTTGCAAGTTCTATATTTAATTCTGCCTGAGCTGCTTCAAGCGCCTTTTGGGCATGATCATATTGTTCCTTAGTTGTTATTCCGCCATTATATTGAACTTTTGCTCTGTTAAAATCATCCTGCGCTCTGCTTATATTTACTTGAGCAAGAGGTATACTTTTTTGCGCCAATTCAAGATTAGATTTTGCCGCAGCT
Source organism: Bacteroidota bacterium (assembly GCA_021796135.1). The sequence continues at coordinate 2,383 of JAJYOQ010000459.1, read as the reverse complement.
TCTTCAGCTTGCAAATCGCTTTTATCTAATTTTACTAATATTTCGCCGCTTTTGACTGTATCTCCTTCATCAGCACCGAGAAAATCTATTCTTCCCAGCATCTTGGTACTAATTGACACACTATTTGCATCAATATAAGCATCATCTGTAGAGACAAAATCCTGCATATTCATATACCAATAATAAGCAATAACAACTGCTGCTATTATTAATATTAATAACGGAATAATAAGTCGTTTTTTCTTGTATAGGGGGACGGAATCAATTTCGTCGTCTTCAACCTTATTATATAAATTATTATTTTGATTGGGATTCAATTTTGTGTTTTCATTGTTATCCATAGCTAATCTTTCTTATTTTCTTTTTGAAATTCCTATTAAAATTAAATCAATTACTTCTTTTATTGTTTTGTCAAGTTCTAAATATGCATTATCATCCAGTTTATTCTCATTAAGCTTTAAGAGCCATGCCCTCGGTCCATACATTATCTGAAGAATTAAATTTGCCGTCTGCTGGGTATTAGAAATGGAAAATTCAGAGCTCTTTTTGCCAATTTGCAGAATCTGCTGAACTATTTTAATTTCTTCATTGTAAAAATCTTTGTATAATTCAAGAACATGTGATTTTGTCTCAGGTGATTGTTGAATAATTAAAGCTTGAAGATTTGTGAGCTTATGAAAATATTCAATTCTTTTGACCGCATAAGCTTTAAGCATTTTTGATGCAGATGTTTTTTCTTCAAGCAATGAATGAGCAACTGCGAGGAACTGCTCAACTTCATTCTTTATTACAGCATGGAACAAACTGTCTTTTGTGGGGAAATAATAATATAAAGAAGCTTTACCCATGCCTACGTCTACAGCTATTTCATCCATCGTAACTTTAGAAAAACCATAATAAGCGAATCTCTTCCGAGCTGCATTAAGTATCATATTATGTTTTTCGGTTGATAATTGTTCGGTCATTATATTCGTCCATTATACTATTCGACTGTTTCACTTTAACAGTCGAAAATTAATCTAAATAAAACAAAGAATCAATAATATTTAGGCAAAATATTTAGAAGAATTGATAGTAGTGACCCACATAACATCAAAATAGACATTATCTATAAAATATTCATTTGTGGTTTATTATATAAAAGGAATCAGATTCCAAGTTTGCTAATTATCAAATTGATCAAATTAGTAAGAAATGCAATTAATAACAGCGATGAAAAATTGAGATTTGGCTTTCCACATAGGTAGGTTTCTTCCCAAATTGGATTAAATTTATTTTTGAAATTGTAAAGCCCCAAATAATTATATGCAAAATTTAATTTTCTGCCCGAATAATTTAATAAAAATTCTTTTGTTAAAATCGGGCTATCATAAACGATGAACGGCACCTCTCCTAAACTCCAATAATTATAACCTTCACTTTTCAAAGTATTAAAAATATTGAATATCAGGTTTTCCATAACTCCCTTAGGTGCGTTTTTCCTACGCAGCATAAGGTCGGTTGTCATTTTGTTACTACCTGAGCGAGATATTGTAATTGCAGCAAGCCATATATTATCGTTCCCCAAGAAAATAAATAACCTATTTTTTGGTAATAATACATCATTGAAAATATATTTTAATTTCGGCTCATTTTCATGGACACATACATTTTTAAAATTTTCTAATTTATCTTTAATCTCAATCGAATTGAGTATTTCTTTTGATTCTCCTGATTTTGATCCTATTTTAATCAATTCCTGCAAAGATTTTTTCATAAAATGATCTTTACTTAAGTTGAGCACAGCTTCTTTTCCAAACTTAAGAATCTCAAAACCATTTTCTTTAAAGTAATTGGCATATTCCGCATTACAACGAGAAACAAAAACCCTTTTGTGGTGGTAAAGATAACCTCTTGCAGAATTTATGAGACTAATTTTTGAATTATCATTCGGGTTATTTATCCATAAAATTTCTTTTTCATTATCGGATTGAATATCTCTATACCGCCTGTCAATAAAAAGTTCATTTCTATTTGTGATAATTCTTACTTTACCGGCACGTTCATGTGTATTTCTTTCCCAAATCATGTCTCAATCTAAACCAATAATTATAAATAAAAATTTCGATACAAATTACTAAAGAAGGATTTCCAAAAAATTGATAATAAGCACTATGCAGATAAGTTTTTAATCTTTGTTTAGATATAATAAATTAGTCATTTTACAATAACTCTTTGTAGTCTTGTTAAATGAATTACATATTGCATATTTTTGTAAATCAAATACATAAGAGATGGACCAAATGAAAACAAATCTATTAATTCTTTTTATGGCTTTTATAACCGTAACATTAAATTATTCCCAAACAAAGAGAGTCAAAAGAAATACTCAATTCGATTGAGA
>JAJYOQ010000045.1 GCA_021796135.1 Bacteroidota bacterium | reverse complement strand
ATCGTCAGTCCAAAAACAATATGCAATTCGCAATACAGTTTTTTGAAAAAGCTATCGTTCTTGACTCTCGCTATGCAGAAGCCTATGCCGGATTAGCAGAAGCTTATGCTATAAGATATGCATACTTCGAAAGAAAAGATACCTGGCTTGATAAAGCATTAGAACTAAGTCTTAAAGCAATTATGTACGATTCAACACTTTCGGAAGCTTATGCTGCTTTAGGTCTATCCTATTTCTTTAAAGGCACATTTGATGAATCATTAGTGGCAGTTCAAAAGGCTCTTTCGCTGGATTCAAATAACTTTTTTGCTTATTGGATATTAGGAAGAATCTATTTTACTACTGATAAAAATCATGAAGCTATTGAACCATTTAAAAAGGTAGTTGAACTTAATCCGGATTTTTACACTGCTTATGTTGATTTAAGAATGGTATATGAAAAGATTGGAGATAAAGAGAATTTAGACAAAATAGTCAACACTACTATTGGTTATTTTCAACACTATATTGAGCAATATCCTGACGACGGCAGGGCTAGAATATTATATGCGAGTATGCTAATGTTTGATAACAAAACGGATGAAGCAAAAAAAGAAACAAGCATGGCACTTGAATTAAGTCCAAATGATAATGTTATGCTTTATAACGCAGTCTGCCTTTATTCCAGAATTGACGACAAGAAACTTGCAATTGATACTCTTCGAAACATAATTTCCTCAGGCTTTGAACATTATGACTGGATAAAACGAGATCCCGATCTCGAAAATATTAGAAAAGAACCCGAATATTTAGAACTAATGAAAGGCAAATAAATTAATCGGACTAATAATATTTAATATTGAATTCCCGGAATTTATGCCGAGGTTTATAAAGTGAAAAGTATTAGGGCTTAGTCCATTACAAATTGATTTTTTGGTCAATGTCATATACAATAGCATAGAGGCAAAATGGTCGGTGAAACTATACTTCATTATAAAATCTTAGAGAAGCTAGGCGAAGGCGGAATGGGTGCTGTATATAAAGCCCGGGACACAAAACTAGACCGCTTTGTCGCTCTTAAGTTTCTCCCTTCTCAGGTATCTGCAACAGAAGATGAAAAAGCTCGCTTTGTACAGGAAGCCAAAGCGGCCTCTGCAATTAATCATCCAAATGTCTGTACAATTTATTCAATTGAAGAATATAACAGTCAGCTTTTCATCGCTATGGAATTTGTTGACGGAGCTACACTCCGTAATAACAAACAGAACCTTACTGAAAAAAGAATATTGGACATAGGTGTTCAGGTTGCCGAAGGTTTAGCAGCAGCGCATGAAAAGGGAATAGTTCACCGAGATATAAAACCCGAAAATATAATGATCCGTAAAGACGGAATAGTCCAAATTATGGATTTCGGACTTGCAAAACTTTATAATTCGGGTAATATAAGTCGGCTGACCAAAGTAGGCACAACGATGGGTACTCTCGGTTATATGTCGCCTGAACAAGTTCAGGGATTAGATATAGACCATAGGACAGATATATTTTCACTCGGTGTTGTTCTTTATGAATTACTTGCCGGAGAATCTCCATTTAAGGGAGTTCACGAAACTGCTATTATGTATGAAATAGTAAATGTTGATCCGCCGCCTATATCGACAGTGAAAGAAGGAATTGATCCGCAGCTAGACGGGATAATTTTAGAATGTCTTGAGAAAGATAAAGACGAAAGATTTCAGTCATCGAAGGAACTAGCAAAAAATTTAAGAAAAATACAAAGGACTTTATCTGCAGGACGATCTAGTAGAATATATAGTGTAAATTCTCATATACTTACCCCAAGAAGCGGACAGACGACAATCGTTAATACTCCATCTAAATCTTCTATTGGAGATATGCAAGTAAAAAGTTTATTCAAAAATGTTTTTTATAATCCTAAACTATTCTGGTCTGCAGCCGGGATCTTTTTGATTGCAGTCATTTTGTTGCTTGTTTTTTCCGTTTTCAACAAAACAAAAATAGAAGTTCAGGAAATTAAAGCGTCAATTCTAACTCCTCACGGTATCAATTTCGATAATAGTGTGGGAAGCAATTTGACAATTTCCCCCAATGGTCAATACATCTCTTTTGTTGGTGCTGATTCTTCAGGAATTGAAAAACTGTGGGTACGACCAATTAATTCTTTAACAGCAAGACCCTTAACAATTGCAACAAATGATGCATATCCATTCTGGTCGCCGGACAGTAAAACAATCGCTTATTTTGATAAAGGCAAGTTGATGAAGATATCCCTTGATGCGGGGACATCACTTCCGATTTGTGATGCACCTTCGGGAAGAGGCGGATCATGGAGTAAGAATGGGACAATTGTTTTTTCCCCGACTCCATCCGGAGCTCTTTTCAAAGTACCGTCTTCAGGCGGAAAACCGGAAGAAATTATTAGTACTGATACGACAATTAAAAGTCAAAGTTTGAGATGGGCGTATTTTTTACCTGACGGGAATCATTTTATATATTCGACTGAAAATAGTTATACCGGATCAACCCCGACTGATGCAATATACCTCGCGTCTTTGGATAATCTCAAACCTTAAAAAACTTTTTATTACATCATCCAACTGTCAATATGCAAATGGATACTTACTTTTTGTACGTCAATCAATTCTTCTTGCACAAAAATTTGATCCTGATAATTTGAAACTTGATGGAGAAGCTATGCCCGTTGCTGAAAACGTTCAATATTGGGATTCTAGAATCTCCGGCACGTTTGCCGTTTCTCAAAACGGAAAGCTGGTTTATCTTCAAGGATATCAAAATAATGAAAATCTGGTGTTATTGGATAAAAACGGTAATGAAATTAAAAAGCTATCGAAGATGATACCATATACTACTGCGGCGTTCTCGCCTGACGGGAATAGAATAGTATGCGATTTGTATGACCCAACCGAAAAAAAATATGATATCTGGGTGTATGATTTGAGCAGAAGTGTTTGGACGAGGCTTACATTTGACAAAGGCGATATAGCACCCAGCTGGACTCTGGACGGAAAACAAATTACTTATAGCTCAAATAATAACAGTTCTGTCTTCGATTCTTATATAAAAAATGCCGACGGCTCAGGCATTGCCTCACTTATTTATAAATCAAACAGATCAAAAATTGTAACCAGCATTTCCAAAGATGGCAAATATCTCTTATTCATGGGTATTGATTATGCAGGCAGCACAAGCGGATTTGATATTTTTTTATTACCTGCACAAGGAGACAAAAAACCTGTCACTATAGCAGCAACTAATTTTAATGAACTCGGAGCGATTTTCTCACCTAACAATAAGTGGATATCATATCAGTCTGATGAATCAGGGAAATATCAAATTTATGTAATCCCTTTTAATCCAAATAATCCGGATGAAAATACTAGCGGCAAATGGCAGATATCTACTGATGGAGGGGTCCTCGCCAGGTGGATGAACAACGGAAAGAGTATTTATTTTGTTACACCGGATAACAAAATAATGGGAGTAGATATAAATGAAACCGGTTCCTCAATTTCTCCCGGAAAGCCTTATGCAGTTTTTACTCCGATCAATCTAAATATTATAAAGATATACGATATTAATAAATCTGGAACAGAAATAACCGCATCAATTCCAAATGGTCAAAGTACCCAGCCTTCAATCACATTAGTAGATAACTGGCAAAAGGAAGTTGAAATTAACAAATAATTGATGTATTTAAGAACTCATTCATATTAATAAAAACCTTATGTATTAGATTTAGGATGCCTTATAATTTAAGGAATTATCGATATTATAAGTCAAAAATACATTAACGACCTAATATTTTAGCTCTCCAAGAATTAATAACTGATATTTTTTATCGACAAATTATAGGAAACGTTGTTTTTATCTCGGTAATCCAATATATTTGACTTCTTAATTTTAAAAGTTCTATTTTTTATTGAAAGAATTGAATTAGTGCGGGGCGTAGCGTAGCCCGGTTCATCGCGCCTGCTTTGGGAGCAGGAGGTCGTAGGTTCGAATCCTACCGCCCCGACGCATTATTTTAGAAATAATTATAAAATATTATTCTAAATTATGAATTCTAAATTGATCTGCGCCCGTAGCTCAATTGGATAGAGCAACAGCCTTCTAAGCTGTAGGTTAGTGGTTCGATTCCACTCGGGCGTACGAATTAAGTTGATGTTTATAAATAAATTAGCTGCTGTATTATTATTCGAAGCTAAAAATGGTGAGCGTAGCTCAGTTGGTTAGAGTATCAGGTTGTGGCCCTGAGGGTCATGGGTTCAAATCCCATCGCTCACCCCAAAATATTTTGCTAGTTGGCCCCATCGTCTAATGGTCAGGACATCGCCCTTTCACGGCGGTAATATGGGTTCGAATCCCGTTGGGGTCACTAATAAAAGTCTCATTTGTTTGAGACTTTTTTTTATTAATTACCATTCGAAGTGAGCATATTATTTTGAAAATTCCATCCTAATAGCTTAAATTGTTATGATATAATATCAACTTTCAATAAAAAAATGAATAATAAAAAATTCGTAATAATTGATGCTATGGCTCTCGCATATAAAGCATATTTTGCCTTTATAAATCGACCACTTTCTTCATCAAATGGTGAACCAACCTCTGCTGTATTCGGATTTATTACTCAATTACTCAAAATTCTTGAAGATACGAAACCGGATTATATTGCGGTTGCCTTCGATTCAAAAGAAAAAACATTCCGGCATGATAAATATGAAAATTATAAGTCTTCCCGTGCTGCAATGCCTGAAGATTTAATTCCCCAAATAGCTCGTATTAAGGAGATTATTGAGTCTTTTAATATTCCTATTTATATCCTTCCTAAATATGAAGCCGATGATATTATTGGCACTGCAGTTTTAAAAGCTGAAAATATTGGCTTAGAATCTTTTGTAATTACACCGGATAAAGATTATAATCAAATGGTCACTGATAGGGTTAAAATTATTAAACCAGGGAAAACTGCAGAAGATAATGTTGTATATGATGTTGCAAAAATAAAGGAAGAATTTGGTTTTGAGCCTAAACAAATGATTGATTATCTCGCATTAATAGGTGATGCTTCAGATGATATTCCGGGTGTGAAAGGCATCGGTCCAAAAGGAGCTATCCCGCTTATTCAAAAATATGGCTCTGTAGAAGAAATATATAACCATATTGAAGAAATTGATAAGGCAGGAATTAAGGCAAAATTGATTGAAGGGAAGGAGAATGCATTTATTTCAAAGGACCTGGCTACTATCCATTGTGAAGTCCCAATTGAAATAGATTTTGAAAAAACACTATTTAAGAAGCCTGATTTTGAGAAATTAAAAAAATTGTTTATTGAACTAGAATTCAAGAACCTTTATAGCCGCCTTCTGACTATTTATGGGAATAATTTCAGCCCTTCTCCTGAAGAAAATAAATCAGATTCATTATCGAAATTTGACAAATCGAAGTCTAATTATCATTTAATTTCAGATTCTAAATCAGCTGAGGAACTTGCAGCTAATCTATTGAAAATCAATATGTTAGTATTCGATACTGAAACTGATTCGTTGGATACTTTAAATATTCATTTAGCGGGTGTATCATTCTCTACATTGCCGGGCGAAGGATATTTTGTTGCTGTAAATCCTTTTGTTGGGAAGAATGACTTTTTTACCAGAGAATTAAATGACCGAATTCCTGTTGATGAATTCGTAAAAATATTCAAACCTGTATTTGAGAATAAATCTATAAAAAAGATTTGCCAGAATGGGAAATATGATATCGGAGTTTTACGAAGTTATGGTATCGAAGTTAATAATTTTTATTTTGATACTATGCTTGCTAGTTATGTCATTGACCCTGATCAAAAACATGGAATGGATGAACTTGCCCAAAAGTACTTGCATTATGTGCCTATCCCTTTATCGGATTTAATCGGATCAAAGAAAGATCCTTCAAAAATATTTGATGTTGAACTAAATGCTATCTCTAATTATTCAGCTGAAGATGCTGACGTAACATTTCGGCTCTATGAAATATTGAAACTAGAAATTGAAAAAAATAATCTTTCTAAACTTGCCTATGAAGTTGAATTTCCTTTAGTTCCCGTGCTCGAAGATATTGAAAGAGAAGGGATTCGCGTCGATAAACTGGTATTAAATAACCTTAGTAAAGATATGTTAATCCTTTTAGATAATTATACAAATAGAATTTACGAATTAGCAGGGGAGCAGTTTAATATTAACTCTCCACAACAAATGCAGAAAATAATTTTTGATAAATTGGGTCTCCAAAAGGGTAAAAAAACTAAAACAGGATTTTCAACCGATGCACGCTCTCTTGAGTTATTGAAAGGTGAACATGAAATTATTGATATTATTCTGGATTACCGCCAGGTTTCAAAACTAAAATCTACATATACGGACTCGCTTCCAAATCTTATTAATTCCCACACCGGCAGAATACATACAAGTTTTAACCAAACTGTCGCTGCTACCGGTAGATTATCAAGCAATGAACCTAATCTTCAAAATATCCCTGTTCGTTCTGAAATGGGCAAGGAAATTAGGAAGGCATTTGTTCCTAGGAATAAAGATTATGTTATTTTAAGTGCTGATTATAGTCAGATTGAATTAAGAATTATGGCAAGTATTTGCGGCGATGAAGGTCTTACTAAAGCTTTTAAAAATGGCGAGGATATTCATCGAAGTACTGCCGCTCTTGTTTTTATGGTTGACCCCGCAGACGTTACTCCTGATATGAGAAGGAAAGCTAAGGAAGTAAATTTTGGAATCTTATACGGAATTGGTCCTTTCGGATTAAAAACAAGACTCGGAGTTACTCAATCACATGCTAAAGAAATAATCCAAACATATTTTAATACATTTAAGCGTGTTAAGAATTTTATGGATGACTCTGTAATGAAAGCGAGAGAAAAGGGTTTCGCAGAAACTTTGCTGGGAAGAAGAAGATTTCTTAAAAATATTAATAGCAATAACCATGTTATACGCCAATTTGAAGAAAGAGTAGCTATCAATATGCCGATTCAAGGCACTGCCGCAGATATGATTAAAATTGCTATGATTAATATTTATAATGAACTGAAAAAAAGAAAAACCAAAACTAAAATGGTTTTGCAGGTTCACGATGAGCTTTTATTTGATGCACATAAAAACGAAGTTGAAGAATTAAGTCCCCTAATTAAAGAACTTATGGAAAATGCATTACCTATGGCAGTACCCATTGTTGTTGAAACCGGAATTGGAGATAACTGGCTTGATGCTCATTGACGATAAGATAAATAAAATCCTTTGCATAAAACCTAGAGGCATAGGTGATATCATCCTATCTACTATTATACTTGAAAACCTTAAATCTCATTTCCCCTTAGCAAAAATTGACTATCTTGTTGAAGATTTTGCTAAGGAATCTCTTGAACTAAATCCTTTAATCAATAAGGTACTAACAATGGCAAATAAAGAATTGTCAATAATAGTAGCCCTGCGTTTGAGAAAGGAAAAATATGATTTGGTCTTTGACCTTTGGTCAAACCCAAGAAGCGCCCAAATAACATTCTTATCCGGCGCCAAGTATAGAATTGGTTTTGCATATAGAGGGCGAAAATATGCTTATAATATATTAGCTCCTTCAAGCAGGGGAGATCATCATTCAGCAGAACATAATCTCGAATTATTAAAAGCTGCAAACATCCCGGTAATTTCCCGTAAAATTAGCTTTTACAATGATAAAAAATCCAATCTTTGGGCGGAGAACTTTATTCATGATAAAGTATCTGCAAATAAATTTATAATAGGTATTGTTCCTTCCGGTGGCTGGGATTCCAAAAGATGTGATGCTTCTAAATGGGTTGAAATCTGTAAGGCAATTTTACTGACTTATAATACTAAATTTTTGATTCTTTGGGGTCCCGGAGATGAAAAAGATGCAGAATTTATAAATTCAAATATTCCGGAACACTGTATCCTGGCTCCGCCGACTGATTTATTTCAGTTAGCCGGATTGATCAATAATTGCAAATTGGTAATTGCAAACGATAGCGGACCTATGCACATTTCCGCTGCATTAAATATTCCGACCTTGGGATTGTTTGGTCCGACTAATCCCTTAATGCACGGTCCCTATTCAGATAATTCCGATTATGTTATTAAAGATGATTTATTCTGCATAATTTGTAATTTGCAAAAATGCCGCTATAATCATGAATGTTTTTTGGATTTATCATTAGAAAAAATTTTAACAAAAATTGATAACCTAATAATTAAAAATAATTTAACTATTTTGAAGAAATGAAAGAGATCGAAATATTTTTTCGGAAATTGCTTCTTAATATCTTGCTGAGTTTTCGATTTAGACCCAAATCTATTCTGGAAGATTATGAAAACAAGGAAACAAAAATCCTTTTCATAAGGTTAAATCGAATCGGTGATGCTCTCATTTCTACATCGCTTATTCATGAAATTAGAAAAAATATCAAAAGCCAAATATTCCTTTTAGCTGATAAGAAGAATTTTTTTGTATTTAAAAACAATAAAGACATAGATCAGCTTATAATCTTTCAAAAAGGTTTTCGCGGAATATTCAATGTTTTACATTTTATAAAAAAGAATAAAATTAATACTATTGTTGATCTTCATGATGATGTTTCGGCTACTGTTTCTTTTTTAGTTGCTTTTTCAAAAGCAGCAAATAAGTTTTCTTTGGAAAAAGAATCAAAGAAAATATATTCTAAAACTATTCCAAAGCTTGAACCTTCTTCTCATCATGTGATAACTAGACTTATGGAAATTGAAAAATTGTTCAATATTTCTCCTTCAAATGACGTTAATATCCATTATTCTCCAACAAATGCTTCTATTGAAATGGCTATTAAATATTTAAATCAGAACTTCCCGAAAAGAAAATTCCTTATTGGTGTTAATATTTCTGCTGGGAGTAATGCACGCTTTTGGGGCGTTGAGAATTTTAAGAAACTTCTTTTATTTATTTCCTCTTTTGATACATTAATAATCTGCTCACCTAATGATAAGGAATTAGCAGAAAAAATTTCTGAGGGACGAATTAAGTTGTTCTATAGTAATAATTTCGATGAATTTGCTGCTATGATTTCAAAATTGAATTTATTAATTTCACCTGATACTGCTGCTATACATTTGGCATCTGCTTTTGAGATCCCTTTATTTGGTCTATATGTTAAATATAAAACTAATGATATGATATGGTCTCCATTTCGATCAAAGTTTGAGTATGTAGTAACTGAAGAACAGACAATTAAAAATGTTACTTTTGAAAATGTAAAATTAAAACTTGAACCATTTTTAAAAAACCTAATTATAGATGAATAATAATAAGTCAATTAATCCTTTCTCCTTTGCGAGGGTTATTCAGCATCCATTAATTTTGGATGGTGCTATGGGAAGTATGTTGCAGCAAAAAGGACTAAAAAGTGATGGTCCAATGTGGATGTCGTTGGCTAACCTAAATTTTCCCGATATAGTTTATTCGATTCATAAAGAATATATTGATGCCGGTGCCGATATAATTACAACAAATACATTCCGCACTAATCCGGTTGCTGTCAAAAAGTTTGGTCGCAATTTGAAAACGAATAATATTGTAAAGCATGCAGTTTCATTAGCTTTGCAAGCTGCATATGATCTGCCGGTTTTTGTTGCCGGATCAAATGCTCCTGCAGAGGATTGCTATCAAAAAGAAAGAAAAATTTCTTTAGCTAAAATCAGATACAATCACGCTGAACACATTGATTTGTTGATGGAAGCAGGATGTAATTTCATTTTAAATGAGACTCAGAGTCATCTTGAAGAAATTAAAATTATAAGTCAATATTGTTCTGGTAAATCCATTCCATTTATAATGAGCATCTTTACTGATGGAAACTTGAGGCTGCTTTCGGGTGAAAAATTATTAGATGTTATCAGCATTATTCAGGACTTTAACCCTTTAGCAATCGGAATAAACTGTATAAAACCTGAGACTTTCTTAAAATTCTATAAAGTATGCAAAATGGAATTTAATTGGGGCGCTTACTTAAATGCCGGTGCCGGATCATATAAAAATAAAAAAATATCGACAGGAATATTTCCGGATGAATATGCTTTGTTAATTAAAAATATTTTAGTTAAAAATCCTTCCTTTGTTGGGGGCTGCTGCGGAACTACTCCTGATCATATTAAGCATATTAAAAATTTATATTTATGATAAAATGATTGAAATTAAATCCCCTGCGAAAATTAATATCGGACTTAATATTACTGATAAACGACCTGATGGTTATCATAATATCGAAACCATATTCTATCCGGTTAAACTTTTTGATGTGATTAAATTTTATAAACAAGATTTCGATTCTTTTCAATGTAATAATCCAAGATTAATGAACGAAAAGAATAATTTAATTTTTAAAGCAAAAGAAATGCTTGAATTAAAATTCAAAAGAAAATTTAATCTTAAAATTGAATTAGATAAAAATATTCCAATTGGTGCCGGGATGGGAGGGGGAAGCTCTGATGCTGCCTCTACTTTGCATTCAATAAATATTTTATATGACCTTGATCTATCTAAGCCGGAATTACATGAATTAGCAATCAAACTTGGATCCGATGTGCCTTTCTTCCTTGACCCAAGACCAAGTTATGCTTCAGGGCGCGGTGAGTTGCTTTCGAAAATTGATTTTTCATTAAATACTAACTTGCTTATTGTTAATCCCGGAATTCACATTTCTACAAAATGGGCGTACGATAATATTGTCCCGAAAAGACCGATTTTTAAATTATCTGAAATCAGGGATGAAAAAATTGATTTAGAAAAATATAAGAATGTTTTTTTTAATGACTTTGAATCAGTAGTATTTAAAAAATTTCCTGAAATTGAATCTATAAAAAATGATATGTATAAAATGGGTGCGGATTTTTCTTTGATGACAGGAAGCGGTTCTACCGTATTTGGAGTTTTTAATGAAATTGAAAATGCTAAAAAAGCAGAAATTAAATTTCAAAAAAAATACTTTACTTTTTTACAATTAAAAGATTAAACTATCTTACCGGCGCTTCTAGAAATTCCAAAATTGTTCTACTTGAATTTATCTTAACATTAATCCCCAAGGGAATAGTAAGATTGTTTTCTAAATGTCCGTGAGAAAGATTGTAAATAACTGGGACCTTAAGTCTACCAAAATAATCTTCAACTACTTCTCCCAAAGTTAAACTGCTTTTAGTTGGATCTTTTTCGTTGCAATCTATAAATGCACCTAATACCGCACCTCCAATCTTGTCTAAATTATTTGAAAAATTAAGCTGACTTAGCATCCTATCTATTCTGTATGGTGCTTCGCCGATTTCTTCGATAAGCAATATCTTGCCTTTCAAATCCGGGAAAAATTTTGAACCAATAAGAGAAGTTAATACAGCTAAATTTCCTCCGACTATTCTTCCTTCTTTCTCACCCTTGTTTAAACCAAATAATTTCTCTCCTTCAGGCATTTTTACTTTCCCTAAAGGTTTGTTGCTAGTAATACTTGACCAAAAACTTTCTTCTGCATAACTACTTATCTCGGAATAAAAATCAACAGCTAGCATGGGACCTGCAAATGTAATAAGACCTGTTTTTGCAAAAAAACCCATTTGCAAAGAAGTAATATCACTATAACCAACAAATATTTTAGGATTTCTTTTAATTAAATTGTAATCAATTTTATCTAATAACCTGTTCGAACCATAACCTCCTCGAATACAAAATATAGCCTTAACTTCTTTTTTCTTGAACATATAATGCAGATCACTTAATCTTTCTTCATCATTTCCCGCTAAATATCCATGCACTTTGCCGACGTTTTTTCCAACTTCAACTTTATAACCTAATTTCTCAAGATATTTTACACCTTGCTCAACTTTTGCGAAATCGTCTACTGCAGAAGCCGGTGAGATTATCCCAATTAAATCTCCTTTTAATAATTTTTTTGCCTTTAATATCTTCATCGTTGCATCCTAAAATTTTTAATATGTCAGTCTCGAGTTCCCTGATAACCTGATAATTAGTTAAAGTAAATCACTCCGTTTACTTTGCAATTTCTCCGTAAGATCAACTTTTTGTTGAATAATTTAATTTAAGAAATGCTATATTAGCAAGCAATATTTTAAAGCTATAAATTTATAATATTTAACGAGTTAGCAATGACAATTAATGAATTAGAAATAAAAGCATCTAAAATTAAACTGGTTTTGACTGATGTTGATGGCGTGCTCACAGATACAGGGGTGTATTATTCAAGTAAAGGTGAAGAATTAAAACGATTTTCAATCCGGGATGGAATGGGAGTAGAAAGATTAAGAGAATTAGTAAATATTCCTACTGGTATTATAACTGGTGAAAATTCAGGCACAGTTTCTAAAAGAGCTGAAAAATTGCTTATTACTGAACTTTATCTTGGTGTTAAAGATAAACGTAAAATTTTTCCTGAAATTTTAGCTAAAAATATATTAAATGCTGAAAATATTGCTTTTATAGGCGATGATATGAATGATTACGAATTAATGAAACTTGTCGGTCTTTCTGCTGCTCCTTCTGATGCGTTTGACAAAATTAAAGATATTGCTAATTATATTTGCATAAATAAAGGAGGTCATGGTGCTTTCAGGGATTTTGCGGAATTTATAATAAGTTGTAATATGAGAACTAAAATTTAATATTTGAGTTTAAGATTAAGTATTATGGAAATAAATATTTTTAAATTTATAACTTTTAAAAGAGTAATAAACCTTCAAAAGATTTTATTATCATTTTTGATATCACGAATTATTAGAAAGCCGATAGTTTGGGGATTGCCTGTATCTTTTTCAATCGAACCAACAAATCATTGTAATCTAAAATGTCCTGAATGCCCATCAGGACTAGGAGAATTAACGAGACCGCTCGGATTACTTAAAACAGATGATTTTAAATCACTTATAGATCAAATTAAAAAAACTGGTTTTTACGTCCAATTATACTTTCAAGGCGAACCTTATATAAATAAAAATCTTCCTCAAATGATAAAATATGCTCAGGAAAATAAAATCTATATATCTGTGAGCACTAATGGTCATTTCATTTCTGAAAAAAATGTAGATTTTATAATTGAGAATGCTCCTGATAAGTTGATCTTTTCAATTGACGGGCTGGATGAAGCAACTTATCAGAACTATAGAGTCGGAGGAACCTTCAAAAATGCTGACGAGGGGTTAAGAGTGCTTATAAACAGAAGAAAAGAATTAAAGAAAAAGCTTCCTTATATTGAACTTCAATTTATTGTCATGAAGCAGAATGAACATCAAATAGCTGAACTTTTTAAGTACGGAAAGGAAGTAGGGGTGGATAAAGTAACTCTTAAAACAATGCAAGTTTCAAATTATGAAAATGCTGTTAAATTTCTTCCCAAAAATCCAAAATATAGAAGATATATAGTTTCCGATAATAGTATTAGAATTAAAAATAAATTAAAAAATCACTGTTTTGCATTGTGGAGAACTTCAGTGATTACTTGGGACGGTAAAGTTGTACCATGCTGTTTTGATAAAGATGCTAATTTTACCCTTGGATATCTGGCAAATGAAAAATTTAAGGATGTTTGGCTCTCACTAAATTATATGCAATTTCGTCAGGGAGTTTTAGACGATAGAAAAGCTCTAGAGATGTGCAAGAATTGCACAGAAGGGCTAAAAATCAATATTTTAGAAATAGAAAATTAATTCTGAATTCAACACTTTAATTATATTAATTGTTAATTAAATTCCTACCGAATAATAGTAAATCCAAACTTAAGATTCCTAAATAATTTTTATGCACAATATTGTGATTATATGCATAGTTATGCATATAAATATTAATATTATGCTAATATAAAGAATAAATTGCATCATTATCCATTATAACATTGACAAGAATAATCTTGTTTCATACTTTTGTATTAAATATAAAAAAAAGAATATTTATACAAGGTAAATTTTAAATGATCTCAGTTGGAATTATTGGTGGTAGTGGTTATACTGGTAGAAAATTAGTCGAATTTTGCAATATTCATCCAGAAATTAGTGATTATACTGTTTATGGAAATAGTTCATCTGGAAAAAGATTGTTAGACTTATTTCCTGATCTTGACAATATTATTCAGAATAATGAAATCTCTAGTATAGACTTTATAGGTGAACATGACTTATATTTCGTTGCACTTCCTCATGGTGAGGCTCTAAATTTTGTCCCTCAATTAATTGATGCCGGTAAAAAGGTAATAGATCTCGGTGGCGATTATAGACTTGACTCAAAAATTGAATATGAAATTTGGTACGGTAAAAAACATACTTCTCCAAATCTCCTAAATTCTAAGGTATATGGACTTGCTGATTATCAAAGACAAGACTATTCAACTACCAACTTAATTGCTAACCCAGGATGTTATCCTACTGCAACCTTATTGGGCTTACTGCCATTAATTGACTCTTTTTCAGAAGAAATAATGACTGCGAGCACAATCGCATATTCAGGTACCAGCGGAGCTGGTAAATCGCCGAAACAAGAATTATTGTTATCGGAAATGGATGGCAATGTGGCAGCTTATAATTTAAATAACCATCGACATCAACCGGAAATTATTCAAATGATGAAAATTTTTGGATTTGATTCTCCTTATTCTTTTTCGACACACTTGCTGCCAATTGCAGTTGGAATATATGCAACAACATCTGTCCATTTAAAGAATGCAATATCCGAAGAAGATATTTTAAGAAAATATAATTCTTTTTATTCTGATTCTCCATTTGTGAGATTGAGAAACATTCCTCCTCAGTTAAAGTGGGTTGTAGGAACAAATTTTTGCGATATACATATTTCTATCAAAGATAAAATAATGATAATTACATCTGCAATTGATAATCTTATAAAAGGCGCATCCGGACAAGCAATTCAGAATATGAATTTATTACTTGGATTAGATGAAACAATCGGTTTGCTTAATAAGGGAGTTAAAAATGTACCAAATTATTGAAGGCGGATCTATAACTTCTGCAAAAGGATTCAAAGCAGCAGGAATTTTTTGCGGAATTAAGAAGAGAAAGAAAGACCTTGCTTTAATATATTCTGAATCCTCTTGTACTGCAGCAGGCACTTTTACACTAAATAAAGTCAAAGCAGCTCCGTTAGTTATATCGCAAAATTTAATTAAAATTGGAAAAAATGTTAAAGCAATTTTAATCAATTCTGGTAATGCAAATGCATGTACCGGAGAAACCGGATATAATGACGCTCTTCAAATGCAAAAATGGTGTGCTGAAAAATTGAATATTTTACCTTCTGAAGTTTTAATTAGTTCTACCGGAGTTATTGGTCAAAAACTCCCAGTTGAAAAAATTGCATCAGGTCTTGATGAAATAATAACTTCGCTTTCATCACAAGGCGGATTCGATGCTGCCGAAGCTATTATGACTACTGATACAAAAATTAAATCCTTTGCTGTTAAATTAAAATTCAAATATGGAGAAGTTACTATCGGCGGAATTGCAAAAGGCAGTGGAATGATTATGCCTAATATGGCAACTATGCTAGGTTTTATTTCTACAGACGCCTTTTATAAGATTATCAATTGC
>JAJYOQ010000458.1 GCA_021796135.1 Bacteroidota bacterium | reverse complement strand
CCGGAGCAGGAACAAAAGCAGATGAACTCCAAGAAGGTGAATTTGAAAGACTTGAAGATACCGAATTTTATTCAATGGTAAGTGAGTTCTTTAAGAAATAAAATAATTTATTCTATATAAGACCCCATTTTACCGAATTTTTCTAGTCTGCCCTCAATTAGTTTATCAGGTTTGATTTTTAAAAGCGGTTCAAGTTCTTCTTTAAGGACCGCTTTTAGGTTATTAGCTGCCTGGAGATGATCTTTGTGCGCACCTCCGAGAGGTTCAGAAATAATCCTGTCAATTAATTTTTGTTCTAATAAATCAGGAGCTGTCAATTTTAAAGCTTCGGCAGCTTGTTCCTTATATTCCCAGCTTCGCCACAATATGCTTGAACATGATTCCGGACTAATTACTGAATACCAGCAATTTTCAAGCATTAAAATTCTATCGCCTACTCCTATTCCAAGTGCGCCTCCGCTTGCCCCTTCACCTATAATAACTACTATTATAGGAACTTTAAGCCGGCTCATTTCAAATAAATTTCTTGCAATAGCTTCTGCTTGCCCTCTTTCTTCAGCCTCAAGTCCTGGAAAAGCTCCGGGAGTGTCGATCATCGTAATAACGGGTTTATTGAATTTTTCAGCCAATTTCATTAGACGCAAAGCCTTCCTATATCCCTCAGGATTAGGCATTCCGAAATTCCGGTATACATTAGATTTTGTATCGCGGCCTTTCTGATGACCAATAATCATAACCTTATATTCATCAATTGCTGCGAATCCTCCTACAATAGCTTTATCATCCTTAAACCCTCTGTCTCCATGCAATTCAACAAAATTATTTGTCATTGCATAAATATAATCAAGAGTATACGGACGATCGGGATGACGGGCTAATTGCACACGCTGCCATCGAGTCAAATCTTTATAAATACTCTCTTTTAGCTGCTTTACCTTATCTTCTATCATGATTATTTCGCTTTCAATATTCATTTTATCGGAAAGCTTTTTCATTTCATCAAGTTTAGCTTCCAGCTCCGCGATAGGTTTTTCAAAATCTAATATTGTCTTTGCCATAATTATTTCCGTTTATCCCACATCTTCATTAATGTTTTACTTAATATTTCGAGGTCAA
The DNA here is from genome assembly GCA_021796135.1 of Bacteroidota bacterium. Next base: position 2,675 of record JAJYOQ010000458.1, on the reverse strand, counting down.
GCCAGATATTCTGATTCTTAGCGTAAAGCATATCAAGTTTTTCTCTTTCCCCTTCTAAGGGATTTTCTAAATACCACAAACCTGTTAATCCTTTTTTCCCCAGGTACAATGAACTTTCGCTATTGATATTTTGCGGACCTATAAAGCTCGTATCCCCTTTCAAAATTAAAGGTACTTTTAATATAAATTTAGCGAATTCGCTATCCGTTCTTCTTGCCTTAAAAATCAAATATATGAAAGGATAGATAAAAAACAAAACCATCAATGCTAGCGAATAATCAAATATATTCTTGAATAAATGCAGCATTGGATTAGAAATATTATATTTTATATCAAATATTGGTATATCATCTATAATGGAAACTGATGTTTTCCCGACAAGAAAATCCAAATCATTTCCGATTAACTTAAATTCAACCGATTCATTCCGGCATATAGACACAATAGACATCATTTGGTTGTATGATAACTCCTCAGTTGAAAAAATTACTTCATTGACTTTTTTCTCTCGGATAACTTTCTTGATGTTCTCAATACTACCAAGAACTTCAAATACATCTAGCTTTTTCCCGATATCTTTATTGGAGAGTCCAATTAATCCAATAAATGAATGATAGTCGATCTGCTTTAATTTAATCTTTTTAGCAATTTGAATGGCATTATTACTAACACCGACAATTAAAGTTTTCTTTCCTTTTAGTCCATCTGACTTGATCCCTACTTTAAAAAAGATTTTTAGAATAGCTCTCCAAAACGCAAGACTAAAAACTAAAATTAAATATGTGATTATTACAGCAGCCCTGCTGTAAGCGTATTGTTTAAAGAAAAAAGTTAATGAGGATAATAAGAAAAAGCTAATAATAGTCGCAGAGTAATTTTTTAGTACTGAGAGAGAATCTCTTTTGTAAGTTCCCGTTAACCAGGCAATAAAAATATGCAATAAGGCAGGAATTGTATAAACAACAGGAAAGCTATAATGAGGAAATCCATGCCAATGTCCAAAGTTTAAATATATTTTATTTGCTGTAAATAAGGAGGCATCAAAAAAAATAAAATCAAGCAATATCGAGATTATTATAAGTCTCCGTTTACCCAGGAATGCAAATGATTTTCTGAACGTTATAGCTAATTTTAAAATAATTTCTACAAGAAAGGAATTTGAAAAATGTTTTTTGACAAAAAGAGTCATTGCATTATAAAATATTTTTGTTTCATCAATGCTGCTTCTTTTAGTGCTTTCACCTTTATAGTGAATAATCTGAGTTGAATGAACATAATAGACTTTAAAACCTGCTTTTTGAATTCTATAGCATAGATCAAGATCCTCTCCATACATAAAGAATTGTTCATCAAGTCCGCCAACTTTGTCAATAGCCTCTTTTTTAGCCATCATAAAAGAACCGGAAATAGCATCGACCTCATAAGTTTGATCTTCATTTAGATAAGTCAAATTATAACGGGCAAAGATTCTAGTATTTGGGAATAAAGAGCTCAATCCGGTAACCTTACAAAATGAAGTCCAAGGACCGGGAAAACTCCGACGACATGCAAGCTGAAGAGAGCCGTCCGGATTAAGTATTTTACATCCAGCCAATCCTGCGTCAGGAGTATCGTTAAAGAACTTTAGCATCTTTTGAATTGTATCTTCCTGCACAATAGTGTCAGGATTAATCAGCATTACAAACTTTCCGGTGGCAATTTTAAGACCGATATTATTTGCTTTACTAAAACCAAGGTTTTTTTTATTTACAATAAGATTTACGGAGGGAAATTTTTCTTTAATTAGTTCAACACTTCCATCGTCAGATGCATTATCAACAACTATTATTTCATAAGAAATATTTTGTGCGGCTTTTGTAAGTGAATGAATGAGGTTTTGGAGAAATTCCTTAACATTATAGTTAACTATGATTACGGATAAATCCAAAATAGCTCCTTATTATAATAGCCCAAGAGTGCTTCTAATCCGCAGTTTCCAAACCATAAAAATTGCTTCACGGACAATTTTTTTTGACATTTTAGAAGTTCCTGTAGTCCGGTCAATAAAAATTATTGGAATTTCCGATACAGAAAATTTATTTTTCCAAGCTTTAAAAGTCATTTCAATTTGAAAAGCATAACCATTAGATTTAACAGCATTGAGGTTTATGGACTCCAGCACTTTCCTTCGGAAGCACTTGAATCCCCCTGTAGCATCTTTGATAGGCAATCCCGTAATTATTCTTGTATATAAATTTGCCATATAGCTAAGGATAAGTCTTCTCATAGGCCAGTTTACTACGCTAATACCTGAGATATACCTGCTTCCAAGGACTAAATCAAAAGAATTAATAGCATTCAAAAAGTTTTTTATTTCTTTCGGGTCATGAGAAAAATCTGCATCCATTTCAAAGATTATGTCATAGTTATTTTTTAAGGCATACTTAAAACCTTCGATATAAGCTGTGCCAAGTCCTGACTTTTTAGCACGATGGATAACCTTGACTCTACTATCTTTCATTGAATATTCATCTGCAAAATTTCCGGTGCCATCGGGAGAGTTATCATCAACTATTAGGATGTCCAAATCATTCGGATACAAACCAAATATTTCCGGAATCATTTTCTTAATATTTTCCAACTCGTTATAAGTAGGAATAATAACTAATGATTTTTCAGCCATAAAAAAGTATTAT
>JAJYOQ010000044.1 GCA_021796135.1 Bacteroidota bacterium | reverse complement strand
ATATTAAAGATTCCACTGTGCCGTAGCTTTTCTTTATATCTTTAAGATTTATAGCAAGATCGTTATTAAATTCATCACTCATATAATATTTCCATTTTTATAATTTTTCACAATTAACTTTAGTTAATATGAACCACGGCATCGGCAGGCATGCCGGATTTTAATTCAAATTTTGGATTATGAATGTGAATCTTTACTGCAAAAACAAGCTTTGTTCTTTCATCATTTGTTTGAACATTTTTAGGAGTAAACTCTGCATCAGGAGAAATATATATTATTTTACCTTTGTATAATCTACCCGGGTAAGTATCTATAGAAGCATCAGCCGATTGACCGAGTTTAATCTTGCCTAAATCAAGTTCAGAAACGTAAATAACAAGATCTACGTATTCTAAGTCAGAAATCATAACTAAAGAAGACAACGGGACAACACTTTCACCCGCTTCAACAAATTTTTTAACTACAAAACCGCTTAATGGTGCAATTACGAATGAATCGCGGATATTCTTTTTTAATAATTCAACAACGGCTTTTTGCCTGTCTAAGTTAGCCTTTGCCTGTTCTATATCTTCAGGACGATAAAAATGTTTCATCTTTTTGAGATTTTCTTTAGCAGAGTTTAATTGTGCTGCAGCTACAACATACCCTTTTGTAATATTATCAAACTGCTGCTGTGTAATCGTCCTGGATTGATAAAGCTTTTCATTTCTTTCTTTATCAAGCTTAGCAAGTTTATAATTAGCTTCAGATTGTTTAAGAGCATCTTCAGCCTGAAGAATGTCCTCTGACCTTGCGCCTTTCTCCATTAATTTCAGCTCTGCATCTGCTTGTTCTTCACCGGCAATTGCCTGCTGGAGCTGGATAGATAAGTTCTCATGATCAATAGTCATAAGAGTATCGCCTGCTTTAACCAAATCACCTTCTTCGAAATTTAATTTTAGAATTTGTCCGGTAACTTTTGAACTTACCGTAACATTAGTAGCTTCTATAGTTCCTGAAGCTTTAATTTGATTTTTATTATTTCCTCCGCCGCAGCCCAAGATAAGTGCAAGCAATGGTAAAGTAATAAATGAAAATACTTTTTTCATTAGTTCGCTCCGTTGTTTTTAAGTTTTATAAGATTTTTTTTGCCTTTTTCAGTTAAAATACCATTTAGAAAAATTGAAATAGTAGTTTCCAGCGCTTCAATCAAAGTTATTTTATTTGAGGTAACAAATTGAGGATTAGCCACCCCTCTTATTGAAGCTACAAATGCAGTAATGACTATAAATGAGTTAAAATTGTTTACAAATCCTTCAGTTTTGCCCTGTTCAATAATTTTTGTAAAATTAACAGTTAAAACCCTGGTCCTGAATTCATCAATTCTTTTCCACAACTCAGGCGCATAAGATTGCAGATCAGATAACATTTTATCGCTAATATTAGACACAATTATTCCGATTGTATTAGTCATATAATAAATCTTTTCTACGGCATTGCTATCTGCACTAATTGATTTTCTAATTGCTTTATGGTTTGATTTTAGAAAGAATTGGGTAACCTCGGCTAACAATTCTTCTTTAGTCGAAAAATTTTTATAAATAGTCTTCTTGCTCATATGAAGCTTAGCAGCAATTTCATCCATTGTTGTCTTATGAAAACCTTCTTTTAGAAAAGTTTCAAGTGCTAAATGCATTATTTTATCTTTTTCAGTCATTTGCCAATTTTAGGTGGAAACTATTTTATATATTTTTCGTTTCTAAAGATAACAGCTGGAAACTATTTTGTCAAGTATTAGTTTCCATATTCAGAAGTGTTTATGATTAAGAGTGATGTTATATACATTCTTTAATATAAGATAGTAAGATAGACGGAAGAGTGCTATAAAAAATTTTCAATAATATCTTGAAGCTTGCCGGATCCAGATTGATTAAACCATTGCTCAATTAGTTTAAAAGAAATAGAAATTGACGGGGGAAATTTTAAAGTCTTGTTTTCAAAATTCTCGATAATTTCCTTACGAGTAAACCATTTAACATGTTCCAGTTCATTATCCCGCGGTTGGATTTTAAAACTCACTGCTTTGGCATGGAAACCCAGCATTAAAGCAGCCGGGAAAGGCCATGGCTGAGATGAATGGTAAATTATTTCTTCCACATCAATTCCAGTTTCCTCATTAACTTCTCTTTTAACAGCAAGTTCAAGACTTTCGCCAGGTTCCACAAATCCGGCTATTGTAGAATACTGCCATGCAGGCCATTTCCTTTGTCTCGCCAATAAACATTTGTCGCCGTCACTTACCAAAACTATAACAGCCGGATCAATTTTAGGGAATAACTCGGAACGGCATTCTTCAGAAGTGCATATTATTTTATGTCCCGCATCCAGGACCATTGTTCGGTTTCCGCATTTACCGCAAAACTTATTTCCCGACTGCCAATAAGATAATGCCCGGGCATAAGCTAGAATTGATGCAACATCGGAATCTAAAAAAGACATCACTTTCCGAAATTCGATAAATGACCCTGGAAAATTAATGTTTTCTTCTAACGTATCATTAACATCTGCGAAGAAATAATATTCTCCCTTTAATTCGCCCAGAAAAGTAAAACGAGGTAAATCTACAAATGTTTTTTTAATTTCTTCAAAAGGTAGAATAACCGCTTTTGTTATTTCATTATCAGCAATAAGCGGATTATGATTTTTGATTAAAATTATATTTGAATGACTGCTTTCCAGTTTTTCTTTTATCCAATTTTCATTATCTCTGAATTCTGAAAAACGGTTCAAACCTATAGAAGTTAAGAAATTATCCATTTTTTAATTTAGTTTTCATCTGATAATGATATTGAATTTAATATTTTGTGCGGGAGTATTATTCATATCCCATGGTCTTACATATTTAAATCTTATTCCAGTCATTCCTTCTTTAATAGGGATTAATTGAAATATTTCTTTGCCTCCTCTACCTATGATTACTCTTTTCGGAGGTATATAGAAATGGTTAATAAGTTCAAGCTTATTATTATCCAATGTATCGATTTGCCATTCATATCCGGTTGTTACATTAGATGAAAGCTCAATTATAAAAGTTCCTCCTAATTTTACATTAATAATTTTCTTATTTGTCTTATAAGTGGGAACAGATAATTCATACTCTTCAGGTTCAACATTTACCACCTTTATACCCAGAAATTTGCCGGAGCTATCAAAATCAAATGCAAAATTTGCATAGCCAACAATTTCGCAGGCATGACAGCCATTTTTAAGCTGATAATTTGCAATAAGTCTAATCAAATTATTTGACAATCTATTGTACTGCGGATAATCTTTTCCGCTCCTATCCCCCGGCCAAATATCAACGTTTGGGTATTTCTTAAGTATTTTCTGATAAATTTTATTTTTTTGGATTTCTTTTATCGGCATCAATTTATAATCATCAATGTCAATAATTTCATGTCGATGGCCGACTAAGTAACAAACCTGATTTTCATTCGCTCTAAATGGGAAAACAGAATATGCGGCACTAACATTGCCATATTTCCTAAAATCGCGTAAGTAGCCTTGGTTGCCTGTCATTCTGGCAAACTCAACCGCATTTTTTGATGCTCCGGACTTTTTCATTTGATCTACAAAGCATGCACCAAAATTTTGATACTTGGCGGTATCACATGCATCATGTATATTCTGCATTATGCTCATCCCAGGCTGCCACAAAGCGGAGGAATCAATAACTACTTCGCCCTTTTCTGACTGTCCCAGCAATTGAAAAGAAAATAACAGTATAAAATAAATTATCATTATAGGCTTCAAAATCATCCTTAACTTCTCATTATAAAAGTTTATTTTAAAAATAATCAATCATGTAAATAAAACAAGCAACCAAAAAAATTTTACATAGATCCAATTCTGACATTTGCAGTAATTTCGCATAAATTTCAGTTTATTAAAATGATAAGACAAGATTTATTATTTTGTTAATTTTTCCTGAATAATTACTGTAATTTAGATGAATTCCCAACGATTATTATAAATTTTGCTGGTCTAATTCTTGCGCTTAAATTCATTTATTGTCTACTGATTAAAAGGAACAGTATCATGAATATCAAAGTTTTTACAATTATAATTTTTAGTCTGCTAATTTTCAATTCAGTTTTTCAACTTTCCAATGCACAAACCTTAGAAACTCGAATTGACAGTTTAATATCTAAAATGACACTTGCCGAAAAAATTCTTCAATTGCATCAGGAAGGCGGATTTAATACAGCTGATAATCCAAGACTAGGTATTCCCGGATTAATTATGTCTGACGGCCCTCACGGAGTAAGAAATGGAGATGCAACCAGCTTTCCAGTAAGTATCGGAATGGCTTCTACATGGGACAGGACATTAATCCGCCAGGTTGGTATTGCAATGGGTCAGGAATTTCGAGGAAAAGGAATTCATCAAATGCTGGGACCATCAATGGATATTTGCCGAGATCCGCGTTACGGAAGAAGCCCGGAAAGCGGTGGTGAAGATTCCTATTTATGCGCACAAATTACTACTTCATTAATTAAAGGTGCTCAAAGTACCGGATGTATTGCTACTGCAAAACATTATAATGCAAACGGGAAAGAAAATAATAGAGTTAATAATGATGTAACTATAAGTCAACGCAATTTAATGGAAGAATTCGGATTGAATTTTAGAACCGCAGTGCAGGAAGGCGGAGTTCTTTCTGTTATGAATGCATATAATTTAATTAACGGGCAAAAGTGCGCAGAAAGCCCGAACCTGCTTACAACAATATTAAGAGATAACTGGGGTTACCCCTTTTATGTTGTTTCCGATTGGGGTTCAATATGGAATACCGCTAATGCTGTCAACGCCGGTTGTAATATTGACATGGGAGATACTCAATATCAGGACAACCTATTAAATGATGTCAATAATAATTCAGTTAGTATTTCAACTATTGACAATGCCGTAAGATCAGTACTACGTACTAAGATTCTTTCCGGTTTACTTGATTATTATTTACCGGGAAACGGCAATGACATAAACAGCACAGCTCATCAGCAGCTTTGTCTTCAGGCAGGAAGAGAAAGTCTTGTACTTCTTAAAAATCAAGACAATATTTTACCGATCAATAAGACTACAGTAAAGTCAATTGCTGTAATTGGTCCAAGTGCAAATATATGCCAAACAGATGCCTCAGGGAGCAGTTTTGTAACACCGTTTTATTCTGTATCTCCGGTTGCCGGAATAATCAATAAAATAGGAGCGGCTAAAGTAACCTACTATAAAGGCTGCGATATTAACAGCAGCGATACATCCGGTTTTAATTCTGCATTGACAGCAGCCGCTAATTCCGATTATGTAGTTTATGTCGGAGGTCTTGATGGAACTCAGGAAGGTGAGGGATTCGATCGATCTTCAGGTTCAATTGTTTTACCAGGACAGCAGGAACTACTCATTAACAGATTAAGCCAGGTAAATAAAAATTTAATTTGCGTAATTGAGAGCGGCGGTATTTGCGGTCTGCATGATTGTATTCAAAATATTAAAGGTTTGATATATGGATTTTACCCAGGACAAGAAGGCGGAAACGCAATTGCTGATGTAATTTTCGGTGATTATAATCCCGGGGGAAAATTACCGGTTACAATGCCTCAGTCTGATCTGCAGCTGCCTAATTTTGATTTAGATTATGATACAAAATTCGGTGCCGGTTATAGATGGTTTGATGAAATGGGTTATACTCCTGAGTTCGCTTTTGGTTATGGATTAAGCTATACGACTTTTAAATACAGCAATCTGGTTGTGCCGGCTTCAATAAATTTAGGACAAAATATTCCTGTAAGTATTGATGTCACTAATTCGGGACAGCTTGCAGGTGATGAAGTTGTTCAGCTATATACTTCCCACCGGAATCAAAATGTTTGGATGCCTTTTAAACAGTTAAGAGGTTTTCAGAGGATTACTTTATTACCCGGGGAAACCAAAACCGTAACTTTTACTTTGACAAATGACGATTTATATTATTTTGACGAAAGCTCAAATTCATATAAAGTAGACCCCGGAAATTATACCATAAGAGTCGGAGGGTCTTCCGACAATTTAGCCGATTCTGCAATCGTTAATATATCACTTGCACCACTGAAACCAGATTTAGTTATTACCAACATTAAGTATTTTCCCCGCTTCCCTGTTAAAGGAGATAATGTGGTTTTTCTTGCAATGGTCAAAAACCAAGGTACAGCGCCAAGTCCATCAAATACTACTCATTTAGTAACTTTTGATGTTAATGGAACAGAAGTAAGCCGATCAACTGAATTCAAAGGATCAATCCCTGTCGGCGGGATGGCACTAATATGTGCTAATACAAGTGCAGATTCGACAATTAATGCATGGAGTGCAAATCAAACCGGTAATTTTGAAGTTGAAGCTACCGTAAATACGGATAACTCTATAGATGAGATTTATACAAACAATAATACTTGTGTTGATACAATAACAGTAATTCCAAAACCGGCAATTGATATAGCAGTCGGTAAAACTGCTACCGCTTCTTCACTAGAATCATCCAGTTATCCAGCTTCAAATGCAGTCGATGGCAATAGCTCAACCAGATGGTCTTCTCAATTTAGTGATCCACAATGGTTAAAGATTGATCTCGGTGCCGTTTATGATATTGATAAAGTTGTTATAAGCTGGGAAGCAGCTTATGCAAAAGAATTTGAACTTCTGATTTCCAATGACGGAGTTATCTGGACAATCGCACAGCATATTACTAATGGAAACGGAGGTCTTTCAAACTTGCCAGTCGGCGCAAAAGCTCGATATGTTGAAATGCTGGGATTGCACCGCGGCACTGTTTACGGTTATTCAATTTTTGAACTTTCTGTTTATCCGGTTGATACTACCGGAGTAAATGACGTTCAGTCAGAAATAAAGACTCCATCAAAATTCTTGCTTGAAGATAATTACCCTAATCCATTTAACCCAACGACGAATATTAGATACCATATTGCCAAAGCAGGACAGGTTAAAATCGATATATTTAATATTTCCGGGCAATTAGTAAAAACTTTGGTAAATTCTTACCATACTTCCGGCGACTACTTCGTAACTTGGGACGGGAAAAATAATTATGGCAGCATTATTTCAAGCGGAACATACTTTTACAGAATGACTGCAGGTAATTTTGTCGATACCAAAAAAATGATTTTCTTGAAATGAGAAAAAATTATTTAGAAAAACAAGTTGTGATATAAGTTTTAATTTCAAATTTTAATATTTTGATTTGTAAATACATTGTATATATTTGAATAAGCGGATATATGATAATTGTAATATTTCTAAGCTGATATACTAATTTAATCAGGCTTGATTATTAAATTATAATTAAACATATTAGCTTAAAATTTTTATCACTATTAGGAAGTTCTCTTATGAAAAAAGTTTTTTACTTATTTCTGATAATTATAGCTTTAGGATTATTTCAGTTTACAGATGCACAGCATAAGATTGCTATTACTTTTTATGTACAAAGCAATAATGTAGGTCAAATATCTGTGTATTCCGATACTATCAATGAAGGTCAAGTATATACAATTCAATCTAAGACTTTACCATCAAATTATTCTAATGCTGCAACTATTTACAATTCATTAGCAGGAAGTGAATTTTATTTTCAATCAGGCTCATTAAATCAAGATATAAGTCTATGGTTTGTCATTTCCAATATAAATTTAAATAATGGAATCTATGATCCTATCAACGGAGTAAATCTATTCTTTGATGTAGATTTTTATGTATATGATTGGAGCGGACAAATTTTGCAGCAAGAACCATTCAAGCTTAACGCAGGCACCTATGCTGTAGTTAAAATAGCCAAATCGTCAACTTTCAATACACTTCTAAATTCAGCAGGATTGAATCTCAGTACAACCTTAAAATTTGCTTATGCAGTTGCTGCGGGATTTGATACTACCGGGATTCAAACTTTCGACAGCACTAATAGTGTAACAGCCTGGATAAGTCATTTTTCAAATATAATAGGCTCAAGTTCCGGATCAATTACAGCAGTAAAAGAGAATGCCAATAATTTGCCAACTCAATTTGCTTTAAAGCAAAATTATCCTAACCCTTTCAATCCATCTACCAATATAATTTATGATGTTCCGAAGAGTTCATTCATTCAATTAAATGTTTATAATATTTTGGGGCAGAAAGTTGCTACATTAGTCAATTCAATTAATAATGCAGGGGTGCATAATGTAACTTTTAATCCGGGTAATCTTTCTTCCGGGTTATACATTTATCAATTAAAAGCGGGAGATGTTACATTATCCCGTAAAATGCTATTCCTTAAATAAACTGTTTTAAAAACGGGTGCGGTTGAATTAAACCGCATCCTAAAATTCTTTAACAATAACTAAAATTATATTTATTCGGGAGGATTTATGCAAAAGCGCCACACCTATTTGTTCATTCCTCTAGTGATAATAGCGGCATTCTTTAAGCTGGGCTGCCTTAATTTACCTACTAGCCCTGCAATATGGCCGCAATGGGATGTTGACCTAAATATTCCAATTGTCAATAGAAGTTATGTCCTAAACGATATAGTTAAACAACAAAATTATATTTCTGTTCAAGATTCAGGAACACCAAATAATATTTATTTGATTCAATCGAACAATTATTCAATTTCTAAGGATGTTTCTACTTTTACTCAGGCTTTGGGAACTGAGACTACTAGCGGAAACATCGTCAGCGGAGCAGGTAAGGTTCAGCTTTTTGTTCAATTTCCAGCTGGTGCTAAAATTACAAATGCTGTTTTCAGCAGCGGCACTTTCTCATATTCATTTCAAAACCCTTCAGTAGAAGTAGTTACAGTTACATTGGAAATTCCCGGGATATCTATTAATGGAAATACATTTTCGACTACCATTCAGGTCGGACCAAATTCAACTGTATCTAATAATGTTGACTTTTCAGGTGCTATTTATAATTTCCCGCAGAACCTACCTTCATCATACCAGAATAGCTTAGAAATTTTGGTTGGAGCTACTTCAAAGACAATTACTCCTGTTGGTTTGTCCTTGACAACAACCGATTTTTATTTCAGTTCGGCTACAGGTTATTTGCCCTCTAAATCTCTTGGGGTAAAAACAAACGAATTTAGTTTGAATTTGTCCAGCGCCTCGAATTACCGGAATAAAATCAATTTGAAGAATGCTACATTAAACCTTGATGCAACTTATATTCCAGCCGCTTCAAACAATAATCCTTTTCAAATTGAAGTTAAAAATTTGACTATTATAGGAATTAGAAACGATGGAACTCAGCTAGCTTTAACTATTCCTGATAGTGCAAAAACATTTATATTTAGCGGTACGGTTAAGCATTTTGATTTTGACCAGACTAATAGCAACATCACAAGTTTAATTTCATTTTTACCTGATAGTATCGCGGTTACTGCTGAATATATTATGAATCCGAATAACCTTACCGGAACGGTCGCCGCAGGCGATTCTGTAAAGTTTTCTGCTAATTTTTCAACTACTAGTTTCATGGCAATAAGCAGTGCATCAACAACAGACACAACTTATCTTAGCAATATATTATCCACTGACAGGGTGAAAATAAAGGCTTGCCAATCAGCTTATATTACTGTAAATATTCAAAACAGTATCCCGTTAAATGCATCATTGAGTGTTTTAATAACTGATTCCTTATTCCATCCACTCTTTTCGCTTACAAACAGCACTACCAATGCAGACTCATTTTCAGTAGCCCCCGCAACTGTAGACCAAAACGGTGAAGTTACTGCTCCCGGATCAACTTCATTAACAATACAATTAGATTCTACCCAAACTGATTTGCTTTCACAGGCATTTGATGTGATACCTACTGTAAGTATACAGACGCCAAATAATCCGACACCTGTTGCAATTAGACCTAACGATTCAATTCAGATACAGGTTTATGGCGGAGTGAAGTTCAGAATTAACAAAGATAATCTAAAGTAATAGGAGGATGAAAATGAAAAATATAAAAGCTATAATCGTAATATTCTTAATGTCCTCTGTTTCTTTATTTGCACAATTTGGTTCTTACGGCAGTCCTGACGCCAGAAGAATTTCAATGGGCAATACCTCAAATGCTATATCTCAAGGTGTATTTTCAATTGGGATCAATCCTGCTGACATTCTTAATGGTAATTCAACGGTTGACCTCTCAACCGTGCTCCCTGTTCCTTCTATTTCATTATCCGCAGGAACAAGTTTCATGACAATAAATGATTTTAATTATTTCTTCGAAGGTGTAAACGGACAAGGAAGAGTTCTAACTCCCGATGACGAAACTAGATTAAACTCATTGTTTTCAGGTGGAGGTTTAATCTTATCGAATTCTTCTTTTAATCTTTTTTCGGTAGGTGTAAGACTTAAACCCTCAATTGGAGCATTTGCATTCTCAATTAACGATGTTCTTTCAGTTGACTTTACAGTCCCCTCAGCTTTTTCTCAATTAGCATTAAACGGAAATCCTCTGGGATCATCATATAGTTTCAACGATACAAAAGCTGATGCATGGTGGCTAAGATCTTATTCACTTTCTTATGCTAGAGAAATAACTGAAATACCCCAAAATATATTTTCAAAAATTGCAGCAGGTATAACCTTTAAAATGGTACAGGGTTACGCTTTCGTTCAATCTCAGCAGGTAAATTCATCAATATCTACCGGAAATCAAGGGCAAATCACTGTTGATGCAAACAGCAGTGTTTTATCAGCATTCTCGGATAACTTCGGAGTCAAATATAGCTACGATTCCTCTTCAACTAAAAGTAAAAACATGAGCCCTTTCCCCTCTCCTGCCGGAAGCGGTCTGGGTATTGATTTTGGTTTAAGTGCAAGCATCGGTGATACCTGGAATTTCGGTTTATCTATTACTGATATTGGATCGATTAATTGGGATAAAAATACTGCATTAACTACTTCATCGGGATCATATACTTTAACCGATCTTACTCAAAAATCACAAGGCGATTCACTTAAAAATAAATTTAAGGGAAACAGTGACAGCACTTCAAGTTTTTCAACTAGTTTACCCACAGCTTTAAGATTGGGTGCCTCTTATAAATTCAATTTCGGCGCTAATAGCTGGCCGGGGACTTTACTTGTTGCTATGGATATTAATAAAGGATTTAATGATATGCCGGGAAATTCTACAAAAACCAGTATATCATTAGGCGCTGAATGGAAGCCTATGGACTGGATACCTTTTATTAGGTCCGGTATATCGATCGGCGGCTTGACCGGATTCCATTGGGCAGCAGGAATTGGAATAGATACCGGTGTGCTTGAATTTAACCTTGCGACTGATGATATGCCTATTGTTGTTTCTCCTAATAGCGCTAAATATATTTCTGTTGCTCTTAATTCCAGATGGAAATTTTAATTGTAAATTTTTAATTTATATGTGAAAGTAAAACCCGGTTTATTATAGACCGGGTTTTTTATTTACTCCCTATATGGATTCCTATCATGCATTATTGAATAAATTTTTTATTTTGCTTACTAAAATAAATAATCTATTTTTACCGCTAATAAAGTTTATATCTATTTTAAATTCCAATAATTAAAAAATATTAAAGAGGTTCCTTAATGTTTAAGAAGCATCCGAAAGGACTTTACGTTCTCTTTTTTACAGAAATGTGGGAACGATTCAGTTACTATGGTAACCGTGCAATCCTGTCTTTATTCATGATCAAAGCTCTATTATATGGTAACTCTCTTACATCTTCTATTTATGGGTATTACACAGGACTTGTTTACCTGACTCCGTTATTAGGCGGCTATATTGCAGATAGATATTGGGGAAACAGAAGATCGATTATCGTCGGCGGTATTTTAATGGCGATCGGTCAATTTTCTTTGGCTTTTAGCGGTCAGATATATGCGGCTAAAGGCGGATTTGGAGTAATATTTTTTATTGTTGGGTTAACCTTTCTTATAATTGGAAATGGCTTTTTTAAACCAAATATTTCTACTATGGTCGGCTCTCTTTATCCCGACGAAGAAATTCATAAACGGGATTCTGCATTTACAATTTTTTATATGGGTATTAACCTTGGCGCATTTTTAGCTCCTTTGATTTGCGGCGGACTCGGGGATACAGGTAACCCAGCTGATTTTAAATGGGGATTCCTATCTGCCGGTATCGGTATGATAATAGGCGTAATTACGTTTTATCTGGGCAAGGATAAAAATCTCGTTACCCCTGATGGTAAACCTGTCGGTATGGTTCCTACTAAGAAAAACAAAAATCACCCGGATTACATTAAAGATGCTCCTTTAACAAAAATAGAAAAAGAAAGAATAGCAGTAATATTTATTATATCCTTCTTTGTTATCTTCTTTTGGGCGGCTTATGAACAGGCAGGCGTTTCATTAACATTCTTTGCTGAATCTCAGACTAACCGCGTTGTCGGCTGGCTCGGGAATTATTTAGTCCCGGCAAGCTTCTTCCAGTCTGTAAATCCGATTATCATATTTATCTTTGCTCCTCTTTTCGCATGGCTATGGACAAAACTCGGAGAAAAAAATAGAGAACCTTCTTCACCATTGAAAATGTCAATAGGTCTAATGGTTTTGGCTCTGGGTTATGTTGTTATGGTCATCGGCGGCGGAATTGCTCAGACAGGAATAAAGGTAAGTCCGATGTGGCTTATTCTTGCATATTCTTTCCATACTTTCGGTGAATTATGCTTGTCTCCGATAGGGTTATCGGTTGTTACAAAATTATCTCCTGCTAGATTTATGTCTATGCTTATGGGCGTATGGTTTTTGGCTAATGCCGCTGCAGATTGGCTTGCCGGACAACTTAGTACGTTGTATCCTATAAATATTGACGGGACAACAACTGTCCATTATTTATTCGGTTATGCAGTTAAAGATTTGCCTTCTTTCTTTTGGATATTTGTAGTTATGGCTGCTTTATCATCAATAATTTTATTTTTACTTTATAAGAAATTATTAAAAATGATGAATGGCGTTGCATAAGCTTTTTTAAGATCGGGAATAGATATCTTGTTTAGATATTCTATTCCCTTTCTTCCTTATCCGGGATTATATGTTCAAAAATTATTTTATACTTAACCGTTTAATTATTGAAGTAAATCAATTATTAAAAGATTATTCATTGTTTTCTGCCTTTACTCAGGATAAAGAAAGAATAATTTTTGAACTGCAGAATAAGGAAGAAAAGAAGTTTATTGAAATTTCTACTATTCCGAATTTTGAATTTATTTCTATACGGGATAATTTTTCCAGAGCAAAAAAAAATACTATCGACTTTTTCTCGCCTCATTTACCATCCAAAATTACTTCGTTTGAAATCTCGGTTAAAGATAGAATAATTAAAATCGGGTTGGATAAACCTAATGAAGCTTTTTATTTTTTAATCCGCGGTAAGAATTCAAATGTCGTTCTAGTAAATGATAACATTATCGCAGATTCATTTAAGAAAATTGATCAGACTAGTATGGAAGAACTTGGGAAAGAGATAACCGGTCAAAGCTTTCTGCCGCTTAGGAATATCCCGGATTTGGGTAGTTATAATGAGGAAAGTTTCCTGACCGATGTTAAATTAAAATACCCGTTTATCGGAAAGGAAATTTTTGCTGAGGTGAAATTAAGAAAAGGAAACTTTGCCGATATCAATTATAGTGATATTCTAAATTCTGCTATAAAAGAAGTTTTTGCTGAATCTATAATAGTGTACTACGATACTGATCTGCAAAGACAGAGATTAACAATTAAAACATTCCATTATCACGGTGAAAATATAAATGAATTTCAATCTGCATTCGAGGCTGTAAATTACTTTCTTCAAACGAAACATTATCGGGATGATTTCTCTTTAACTTACAACCGAATCAGCAAATTTCTTACAAAAGAATTTGAACGAACGACTGAAAGATTAAATACAGTGCACCTGATCCTTCAATCAAAGTCCAGGGAAAGCGAATACAATAGAATTGCAAATCTCCTGCTGATAAATATTTCACAAATATCAAGGAACACTGATTCGATTACGATTCCAGATACTTATGAAAATGATTCTCCGTTAAAAATAAAGTTAGATAAATCATTGTCTCCCGAGAAAAATGCAGAATCTTATTTTGATATGGCAAAAAATGAAAGGATTAAATTTGAAAGAGCACAAAAAGACTTAATTATATTGTCCGGTAAAATGGAAAAGATTAAAAATTTAAATGAAGTACTTTCCGGGATTACTAATATTGAGGAATTAAAAAAGATTATGAAAGAACTTAAACTTCCTGCGGCAGCTTCAAATGAAATTAAAGATGAGCTAAAAGATAAATTCAGAAACTTTATTATTGACGATAAATATAATGTCTTTGTAGGCAAGGACAGCGTAAATAATGATTTACTTACCGTAAAATTTGCTAAACAAAATGATTATTGGTTTCATGCAAGAAGTGTTTCCGGATCCCATGTAGTACTTAGAGTAGATAACATAAAAGAAGGTATACAGAAGAGTGTTTTGAAGAAAGCTGCCTCTCTTGCTGCTTATTACAGTAAAGCAAAAACTTCAGGTATTGTGCCTGTATCCTATACCTTACGGAAATATGTCATAAAGAAAAAAGGCATGGAGCCCGGTAAAGTCGCTCTATTAAAAGAAGATGTATTAATTGTTAAGCCGGAGATTCCAACAGGATGCGTGATGGTAGAAAAAGAATAAATTACATCATAGTTTGAAGAATTGTCACAAACGCTTTCTTTCCTAATTCGATTATTGAG
This sequence comes from Bacteroidota bacterium, assembly GCA_021796135.1. The sequence goes on along the minus strand of JAJYOQ010000044.1, from coordinate 917 downwards.
TCATCAGGAAGGAATTTCGGATTATGCAGACCGAATTTTTCACCTTTATTTGTGCCTAACCAGAACATGAATGAAGGATATTGATGAGAAATATATCCGAAATCTTCGCCCGTCATTTTATAACCGCAATCTATAAATTTAAATTCAGTAGAAATTGAAGGAACTATTTTTTCAAAAAGTATATCGTCAATAATTACCTCAGGATAACTAGCGCCTATTTCAGCTTTATAGTGAACGCCCGTGATTTGGCTAACCCCTTCAAGAATATCAATTAGTTTTTTATAAAACAAATTGACTTGGGAAATAGATAAACCGCGGATAGTGCCTTCAAGTCTGGCATTTCCGGGAATAATATTTCTAATTTCACCGGATTCAATCTTACCTACACCGAATACAAACGGTTCAGAAATATTTCCGGGTAATTTATCAACCGAATCAAGGAACAATCTTAATGCATTAAAAGCATTTTTCCCTGACTGCGGAAAAGCGACATGGGCACTTACTCCGTTAAAGTTAATATCCACTTCAAGCGAAGATGCAAACAATACTCCTTTGCTTGAGGCAATAACTCCATCGGCAAATTCATCGCTGACATGAAGGGCAAAAGCATTACTGATATTGAACTGCTCGAAGATCTTTGTTTTAAAAAACTCCATTGCTCCTCCCCCGCTCTCCTCTGCGGGCTGAAATAAGAAAAGGATATTTTGCTGAATTTTATTTTTCAGCACATAGTCCAAAAAGCTAAACAATATAGAAGTATGAACATCATGTCCGCAAGCATGCATATGATTATTTTGTGAACGGAATTCAATTTGGTTCTCTTCAATTATAGGCAACGCATCAATATCAGCGCGAAATAGTAAAAAACCATTATTATTTACTTTATATTCGACTAATAATCCTGTGCCAAGAGAATT